>JAQGNM010000393.1 GCA_028291845.1 Massilia sp.
GTGGACGAAACCGCCGACGGCGACGGCATCAACGCCTTGCGCACCCGCGAAGCCGACCTGTTGAAACACCTGGCCAACACCGGCAAGGACGAGGACCAGCTGCCGGCCCAGTCGGTGCGCGACGAACTGGAAGAAGAGCTGGCTGCCAACGCCATGGCGGCCGGGCGCAAGGCGGTCGACTACGGCGGCGCCGATGATTTCCAGCTGCGCCAGGCGATCAATCACCTCAAGGGATTACCGGTGCGGCTGGCGGGCAAGGTGGTGGCGGCACGGCCGGCCCAGGCGGCCGCGGGACATTAAACGGCGCATTGCCGCGCCGTCAAAGGCCTGTGTAAAATACAGGCACTCTCACCTGCGGTTCCCAGAAAGCTCCACCATGAAACAAGTTGTCATCAGCGGCACCGGCCTGTTCACTCCGCCGTACTCCATCTCCAACGAGGAACTGGTGGTCGCCTTTAACGCCTACGTCGAGCAGTTCAACGCCGCCAATGCCGAGGCCATCGCCGCCGGCGAAGTGCAGGGCCTGGAAGGCTCGAGCGCCGCGTTCATCGAAAAGGCCTCGGGCATCAAGTCGCGCTACGTGATGGAAAAAGAGGGCATCCTCGATCCGGCCCACATGACGGCGCGTATCGCCGAACGGGGCGACGACCAGCTGTCGCTGCAAGCCGAAATGTGCGTGGCCGCGGCCAACGACGCGTTAAAACGGGCCGGCCGCAGCGCCGCCGATATCGACATGGTGCTGGTCGCCTGCAGCAACATGCAGCGCGCCTACCCTGCCATGGCGGTGGAAGTGCAGGACGCGCTCGGCATCGACGGCTTCGGCTTCGACATGAACGTGGCCTGCTCGTCGGCCACCTTCGGCATCCAGACGGCGATGGCGGCGGTGCAGACCGGCCAGGCGCGCGCGGTGCTGGTATTAAATCCCGAAATCACCAGCGGCCACCTGAACTTCCGCGACCGCGACAGCCATTTTATTTTTGGCGACGCCTGCACGGCGATCGTCATCGAAGCCGCCGACACCGCAGTGAGCGAGCACCAGTTCGAGATCCTCGAATCGAAATTGAAAACCGCGTTTTCCAACAACATCCGCAACAACTTCGGTTTCATGAACCGCTTCGACGAGTCGGGCGTGGGCAAACCGGATAAACTGTTTCGCCAGCAGGGCCGCAAAGTGTTCAAAGAGGTCTGCCCGATGGCCGCCGACACCATCCGCGACACCGTCGCCGCCGCGCACGTGGAACTGGCCGACGTCAAACGCTACTGGCTGCACCAGGCCAACCTGAACATGAACTTATTGATCACCCGCATGCTGCTGGGCCGCGACGCCGAGCCGAGCGAAGCGCCGGTGATCCTCGACACCTACGCCAATACTTCGTCGGCCGGCTCGATCATCGCGTTTCACAAGTACCAGGACGATTTACCGGCCGGTGCGCTCGGGGTGATCTGTTCGTTTGGGGCGGGGTATTCGATTGGCTGCGTGGTGGTGCGCAAAAAGGCCTGACGTCTCAAACGCAGGGGGGACTGGCGCCCGCAGGGTGCCTGTCCCATGCTGGTGGCGTGGAGGCATGGGACAGGCACCGCGCTGCGCGCGTGCCAGTCCCCCCTTCGTCAAAGGCTGGCGGCCAATTCGGCCCCTTCCCTGATCGCCCGCTTCGCATCGAGTTCCGCCGCCAGCGCCGCCCCGCCGATCTTGTGAAAGATCGGCCCGCCGCTGACGCCTTCGGCCGGCATCAATTCGGCCAGGCTGTCCTGCCCCGCGCAGATGATCACGTTGTCGACCTCGAGCAGCTGGGCCTGGCCGCCCACGGTAATGTGCAGGCCGGCGTCGTCGATTCTGTCGTACTGCACGCCCGCCATCATCTTGACGCCGCCGCGCAGCAAGGTGGCGCGGTGCACCCAGCCGCTGGTTTTGCCGAGCGTCGCGCCGGGCCGCGTGGTTTTACGTTGCAGCAGCCAGATCTGGCGGCGCGGCGTTGCCGCCACCGGCGTGGCCAGACCGCCCGCATTGGCCACCGACAGGTCGACGCCCCACTCGCGCGTCCACTGGTCGAGCGGGATCGGCAGGGCCGCGTGCTCGTCGTGCAGCAGATATTCCCCGGTATCGAAACCGATGCCACCGGCGCCGATGATGGCGACCTTGTCGCCGACCGCCGCGCGGCGCTCGATGACGTCGAGGTAGGACAGCACTTTCGGGTGTTCGATACCGGCGATGGCCGGCATCCTCACCTTGATGCCGGTTGCGACGATGACGTGGTCGAAGCCCTCGAGCTCGTCGCGGCCGACGCGCCGGTTCAGCACCAGCTTGACGCCGGTGGTGTCGATCTTGCGCGCGAAGTACCGTAAAGTCTCGGCGAATTCCTCCTTGCCGGGAATTTGCATGGCAATCTTGAATTGGCCGCCGATACTGGCCGCGCTGTCGAACAGGGTGACCGCGTGCCCGCATTCGGCGGCAACGGTGGCCGCCGACAGGCCGGCCGGCCCTGCCCCCACCACCGCCACTTTTTGACTTACTCTGGCACGCCGGTACACCAATTCGGTTTCGTGGCAGGCGCGCGGGTTGACCAGGCAGGACGCACGCTTGTTGGCAAAGGTGTGATCGAGGCAGGCCTGGTTGCAGCCGATGCAGGTGTTGATCTCGTCGGCGCGTCCGGCCGCCGCCTTGTTGACGAAATCGGCATCGGCCAGGAACGGCCGCGCCATCGACACCAGGTCGCATTCGCCGCCGGCCAGCAGGGCGTCGGCGTCGGCCGGCATGTTGATGCGGTTCGACGCCACCACCGGAATGCCCACGTGCTGTCGCAATCTGCCGGCCAGGGAAGCAAAGGCGGCGCGCGGCACCGAGGTGACGATGGTCGGTATTCTCGCTTCGTGCCAGCCGTAGCCGCTATTTAAAATCGTCACGCCGGCCGCTTCCAGGGCCTTGGCCACCGCCACCACCTCGTCCCAGGTGTTGCCGCCCTCGACCAGGTCCAGCAGCGAGTGGCGGTACATGATGATGAACTCGCGCCCGACCTTTGCGCGGATGCGCTTGACGATGTCGACGGCCAGGCGCATGCGCTGGTCGATGCCGCCGCCCCAGCCATCGCTGCGGGTGTTGGTGCGCGCGCACAAAAACTGGTTGAGCAGGTAGCCTTCGCTGCCCATCACCTCGACGCCGTCGTAGCCGGCGGCCTTGGCAAGTGCGGCGCAGCGGGCGTAGGCGGCGATGGTGCGCTCGATGCCGCGTGCGCTCAAGGCACGCGGCTTAAAAGGAGAAATTGGCGACTTCTTGTTGGACGCCGACACCACCAGCGGCTGGTAGCCGTAGCGGCCCGCGTGCAAGATCTGCATGACGATCTTGCCGCCTTCCTCGTGCACGGCGCGGGTGACCTTGCGGTGATTGAACACGTCGCCGGCGAAGTTCATGGTGCCGCCGAACGGCAGCAGCCAGCCTTCACGGTTGGGTGAGATGCCGCCGGTGACGATCAGGCCGACACCGCCGCGCGCCCGCTCGCGATAAAACGCCGCCAGTTTGCCGTAATGATAAAAACGGTCTTCCAGGCCGGTGTGCATCGAGCCCATGATGACGCGGTTGCGCAAGGTGGTGAAACCGAGATCGAGCGGAGCGAGCAGATGGGGGAAGGGGTTCATGGCAGCCCGGCAAGTTTCTGATAGAACGCATTTAAGCGCGATTCGGGTAGACAGCGGGCTCTAATCGCACGCACGATTGCGGCCCCGGCGGCATGGCCGATCGGCTGCATGTTACGCTCGGCCAATGTCGCGCCGTCAATTTCAGCTTTTTCATCTTTTTCACCTGTCTCGTCTGCTGCTGCTGGCTTGCTGCCTGTCGGCCGCATTCTCCACTGCGGCTTCGGCCCTGGAGCTGACCGTCGACCGGGTGGCCGGCGCCGACGGCGGCAAGGTATACCGGATCGCCTCGAGCGGCACGGTGGCGGCCGCCCCGGCCGCCGTATGGCGCATTCTCACCGATTACAACCGCATGGCCGAGTATGTCCCCGACCTGAAAAGCGCGCGCGTGGTGGCGAGAAATGGCGACAAGGTCATCATCGAACAGCACGGCGCCGCGCGCCTGCTGTTTTTCAGCCGCGACATTCACCTGGTCGTGCAGGTGCATGAACAGGCGCCGAACAAGATCGACGTCAGCCTGATCGAGGGCGATATGAAGGTTTACCAGTGCAGCTGGGAATTGATGCCGGTCGCCGAGACCGGCGGCACGCGGGTGCTGTACAACGCCACTATCGAGCCGAAATTCTATGTGCCCGGCGTGGTGGGCGCGGGCCTGGTGCGCAAGGACATTGCGAAGATGATGGCGGCGGTGCTGCAGCGGCTGGATCAGGATGAATAGACCAAAAGCGTGCAGCAGGGGGACTGGCACATGTGCCTGTCCCAACGCTGCGTACATGCACAGTGTGCTTCGGATCGGACATGGGACAGGCACCGGCGCTGCGCTTGTGCCAGTCCCCCCTTCGACTTAGGCCGCGTAGCTATTTCGCTCGGGATGAGTCGTCGAACAGCGTGCAGCAGGGGGACTGGCACATGTGCCTGTCCCAACGCTGCGTACATGCACAGTGTGCTTCGGATCGGACATGGGACAGGCATCTGCGCTGCGCTTGTGCCAGTCCCCCTAGATCTTAAGCCGCATAGCTGTTCCGCTCGCGAATCTCGGCAAAACTCTCGATGCTGCCGATTTTGACGGTCAGCGCATTCATGCGCGGCTGCGGCGACATCGGCCGCCAGGCGAACTGCCACTCGTGTTCATGGGCCTCAGCCAGCGACTTGGTAAACAACGCGCCGAGGGCGGCGCGTACGCCGTACTCGACGGCGCCATCGATGCCGGCCCAGCTCGGCAAGGTTTTTTGCACTGCGCGGTGCAGGCGCTCGCCGAATTCTTCCGTGTTGTGAATCACCAGGCAAGCGTCGTCGGGCGAATACTGGTCGAACAGCGCGCTGTCCCAGCGGGTGGAAAACGACAGCACCAGGGCCTGGTTGGCGGGCGTCAGGCGGAACTGGCCGTCGCGCAGCGCCGCGTTCAATTCGTCGCGCGCGGCGTAGCGGTACAGGGTGGGTGGGCGTTGATAGTCATGCATGGCAAAATCCGGTAAAAGTAAGGGCGCCCGTTAAACTTCATTACAGGTCGAGCGCGCGGCGGGCATCATGCGCCAGCCGCATATGTTTGGAGGCGATAAAAATCTCGCGCAGCAAAAACACAAAGCTGCCGATCAATCCCACCATGGCCAGCACAAAACTGCCGGCGATGTATTTGTCGAGCGGCAGGCTGGTGGTATCGCCCAGGAACAGCATGGCGATGACCAGGCAAATGAGCAGGCCGCAGCCGGTCGACAGGGTGATCGCCGAGTTGATCAGGTGGGCGCGGCCGTACAGGATGTCCAGTTCCACCACCCAGCGTTCGTCGGCGGCGATTTCAAGGCGGTCTTCCAGCACGCGCGAACGGTCGATGATGCGGGCCAGCCGGTTGGTCAAGACGGTCAGCTTGGTGGCCACCCCGGTCAGCAGGAACACCGGGGCGATGGCGAGTTGGATCACGTGGCCGATATCGGCGATCTGAATATTCATGGCCGGGATCTCCCTTTGTATTTATTGGTCGGTCGGCCGCCAGTGTAGCAGTCCAGCCCTTTCATTTGACTTACGGCTATTACGTATGGCCCTATTGGGAGTTGAAATTTTGCTGGCGTTTGAAACGCTCGGTGGCCTCGACCAGGGCGGCGGCGATGCCGCTCTCGAGGGCGCCGTGGCCGGCGTCGGCGATCATGCGCAATTGCGAACCGGGCCAGGCCTGGTGCAGGCGGTAGGCCGACACCGGCGGACAGATGACGTCGTAACGGCCTTGCACGATCAGCGCGGGCAAGTGCGCAATGCGCGGCAAATCGCGCATCAGCTGCCCCTCTTCCATGAAGCCGAGGTTGGCCATGTAGTGCGATTCGAGACGGCCGACGCCCAGGTCGAGGGTGTCGGAGGCCGCCTCCTCCGGTTGCGGCAACAGGAACACCCGGCGCCCTTCAAAACGGCTCCAGGCGCGCGCTGCCGGCCAGTAGCGCTCGGGGTCATCGCTGAGCATGCGGCTGGTGTAAGCATTTAACAAATCGCCGCGCTCGTCCGGCGGAATGGGCGCGATAAAATCGTCGTACAGCTCCGGATAAAACGCTTCGATGCCGTGCAAAAACCAGTCGATCTCGCTGGCCGTGCAGAGAAAAATCCCGCGCAGGACAAAGCCCAGGCAGCGCTGGGGATGGGCCTGGCCATACGCCAGCGCCAGGGTCGAGCCCCACGAGCCGCCGAACACCAGCCAACGCGCGATGTCGAATTTGATGCGCAGGGTTTCGATGTCCTCGATCAGCAGCTGGGTGGTGTTGTTGCGCCATTCGCCCAGCGGCGTCGATTTGCCGGCGCCGCGCTGATCGAACAGGATGATGCGATAGTGCTGCGGATCAAAAAAGCGCCGGTGCTGGGGCGACAGGCCCGCGCCCGGACCGCCGTGCAAAAAAATCACCGGCACCCCCAGCGGATTGCCGACCTCTTCCCAATAAATCGTATGCCCGCCGCCGACTTCCAGCATGCCGTGGCGGGTGGGCAGGATGGGCGGGAACAGCGAGGTGGGACTGGCGTGCATGGATGCGCTTTCGGTGGTGATGCTGGGCTCCCCAGGATTGTAGCCTACCGGAGCGGCACTCAAAAGAAGGTGTTGATGGCGTATTGGACGGTGTAGGCGTCGTCGACCGCCAGCAGCAGCGGCCACTTGTCAAAGGTGGTGCAGGGGTGGGAAATTCCGCATCCCACCAGGTCGCCGACCGCCAGCGCCGCTTCGCTGCCGGCCGGCAGCCGAAGGTAGGCGTGTTGATCGTTCATTTTGAAAATGCTGCAGCCGGCCGGCAGCGCCACCGGCCCCCCCGCCGCGCCGGGGCTGTGCATCGACAGCGGGATCGGCAGCTCGATGTCGTAGGAAGCGTCGCGCTTGCCCATGGTAAGGATCGCCAGCGATGGTTCGGGACGCGATTGCACCATGCTCCACACTTCCAGGGCCGGGCGCAGGCCATCAGCATCGGGCACGGCGCCGCGCGCTGCCTCGCGCGCGGCGAGATCGCCGAGCTGGCGCAAGTACGAGCCGTGGTCGCTGGTCAGATAGCAGCCGCTGCGCAGGATCGGCAGCAGCGGGCGCGACAGGTCGTGCACGCCGGCAAAGCCGCGCGCCACCAGGTCGAAATAGCCGGAACCGCCGGCCGACAGCATAATGTCGCTTCTGCCCATGAACAGCTGATCGGCATCGGCCTGGCGGGTCAGGCCGACCAGGCGCGCCAAAAAGGCATCGACGGCGGCGACATCGGCGGCGCGGTCGCCGCTCACCTGCAAGCCCTCATAACCCTCGAAGCCGGCCAGCTGCAAGCCCGGCGCCCGCGCCACCATGTGCGCCAGAGACAGCGCGTCGGCATCGCTGCGGCAACCGGCGCGCTTGCCTTGCATGCCCAGCTCGACCAGCAGCGGCAAGGGACGCAACAGCGGGTGAGCGGCAACGGCGTCGGACAGGCGCACCACGCCCTCGGGCGAATCGACCAGCGCGAACAACTCGAAGCCGGGGTCGTCATGCAGCAGGTCGAGCATGCTGGCAATGTCGGCGCGCCCGACCAGCTGGTTCGCCAGCAGCACGCGGCGCACACCGAAGCGTTGCGCCACCCGCACCTGGGTGGCGCTGGCCAGGGTGATGCCCCAGGCCCCATTGGCCAGTTGGGCGCCGAACAGCTGCGGGCTCATGGTGGTCTTGCCA
>JAQGNM010000399.1 GCA_028291845.1 Massilia sp.
GATGGTTGAGCGCGCCGCCCACATCACCAATTACAAAGGGCAGAATCTCGACCGCCGTGCGGTCGACGGCCGGCTCGGCCTGGCGCAGGCGCTCACCTACAGCCTCAATACCTGGTTTGCCTGGACCGGAGAGTTGAGCGACGCCAGCCTGTTCGGCCGCGCCGGCGGCGGCGTGCCGGATTTGCAGCCGCTCGAAGCGGGCGCCCTCGATGGCGTGCGGCCGATCGTCGGCATGGCCAACCGCCTTGGCTTCGGCCGCGCCCTGCGGCTCGACGGCGGCCTGCTGCCGCCCGATTTTCACTGGGGCGCCTGGGACGCGCTGCAGGCGAGCGCGTCGCACATCGATCCGATTCACAGCCGCCACGAATTGCGCCATATGGCCATCGGGCTGCGTATGCAGGTGACGCCGCTGCAGATGGCGCTGGCCTCAGGCGCCGTCGGCCAGGGCGCCATCGTCGCTCCGCGCCTGCTGCTGCGGCTCGACGGGCGCGCCGCCGCCCGCGGCGCCGCCAGCCCGGTGGGAGTCCGCCTGGACCGCATCCGCGCCGGCATGAAAGGGGTGGTCGATGTCGGCACCGCCGCCGGCGCTTTTGGCGACCCGGCTCTGGCGCGGGTGCGCCGCGGCTTGTCGGGCAAGACCGGCACCGCGCCCACCGGCAACGGCGAGCAGGCCACCGTCTGGTTCACCGGCTGGCTCGAGCCGGGCAGCCTGCCGGGCCAGACCCACCGGCTGGCGCTGGCGGCGTTCGTCAGCCATTCGGCCGGCAGCGGCGGCGAGCACGCCGCGCCGATGGTGGCGTCGGCGCTGGCCGCCATCATGGCGCCTGCGCCGGCGCGCGCGGCGAATGCCGAAAAGAGGGGTAAATAGGCGGTTGACCGCGGCATGGCGATGGGCCCGGCTGTGGCATGATTTCATCCTTACGATGGCTGGCATCGAACGGGAACGCTATGCGCCTGCCGGGCACACGGTATCAGGAACACGGCTGGGAACAAGTGCGAAAACTGCTGGGACAGTGTTCGCTGCAGGCGTTTGCCGCCAATCCCGCATCGGATCTGCTGGCGGCACTGGCGAGCGACCCGGCGGCGTGCCTGGACCAGTACGTCGAGCGCACCGCGGCGATCATGCACGCCGGCGCCAGGAATGCGCGCGCCGCGGCGCCCGGCAACAGCTATGGCGACAGCGTGCTGGAACTGGCCATGGGGCTGCTGTACGAACTGCGCGAGCGCCATGGCGACTGGCTGGCCTTCGCCGCCGCGGTGGCGCACGATGCCGCCAGGCTGGGCCCGGCGTGGCGCCAGGGCGGCGGCGAGGCGATTTTGCGCAAGAAATTCAACGATATGTATGCCGTCCTGCGCGACAAGGTCGACGCCGACAATTACATGGCCGCCTGCGGCGCCGCGTGCAGCGCCAACCGCATGTATGCCTACCGCATGCTCGACACGGCGTATGCCGACATCGCTCGCCTGTTCGACAGCTGGCGTGAGTTTCCCGAGCAGGTCGGCGCTATTCTTGGCAGACCCGTCGGCCGGCCGGTCGGCGCCGCCGCGCCGATCGAAGTGCGCCAGCTGAAATCGATCGGCCAATGCCGCGGCGCCTGGGTGATCGCCTGGAGCGATTCGCGCGAAGCGTTTACGGGCGCGCCCGGGCCCCTGAACACCCGTTCGAAACGCTTCGCCAGCCTGAAAAACCAGCCCGAGAAGATCAGCGCCATGCTGCGCGAGATCGGCGACTACGAGGAGCTTTCCGCCAATTGCGACAGCGCCTGGGCGCACGATGCCCATGACGCCGGCGAGTGGCTTAGCGAGCTGGCACGGGTGCTGGAGGCGCCCGACATCCCGGCCGGTGACGACCGACTGCTGCCAGCGCCCGCCGCCGACGAACTGGAAGATCGGGAGGATAAAGACGATGACGACGATATCGAAAACACTGCCGCAAACTCTGCGTCGCACAGCGCCGCCGAGCAGCAGGCCGCCGGCGCCGTTTCACTGCCCCCCAGCTATTTAGCGATGGCGCGCCTGGCCGAACACACGGCCAGCTGGTCGGCGCGCACGATGGCGCCATGGTCGATGCCGGTGCGCCTGGCCGTCTACCTTAAACTGTTGGGTGGGTACGACGATTGCTATCCCGCCGAATGGCTCGATCCGGCCACCGGCGAATTGCCGAACATGCAGCAATTGGCGGTGCTCGACGGCTTGTCCCTGCCGACCTTGCGCAAGCGGCGCGACGCCGCCATTGCCGCCCTGCAGGGGGCCGAAGCGCCGTCCAATACAAGGAGTGTGAAATGAGCAAGCCCGGGATCAAATCAAGCGAAGCGGCGCTGGAACTGAAGCTGCGCGCCGCCCTGTTGCTGGGCCGTCGCGTCGAGGGCGATCACCTGGTGCTGGCCGACGCCACCTTGCGCGCCGCCATCGACGGCAGCCGCCCGCTCGCCATCGCCGAACGCGCCGCCTTGCAGGCCTCGCCGCTGACGCTGCGCCGCTTCAGGGAACTGGCACGCGAGGGACAAGCCACCGGCTGGCGCGCCAGCAGCGGCCTGCTGCGCGCCGCCGACAGCGGCGCCGGCTTGAGCACCCTCAGCACCGACGACGGCCACTGGACCTTGCACTTCATCGGCGTGCCGGGGCACTGGCAAGTGGTGCTGCAGCTCGACGCCGGCGCCCCGTTCGCCGCGCAGCTGCTGGGCACCGGGGCGGTGCTGGTGGCGCGCGACGGCGCCGGCGCCACCATCGTGCAGGGCGTGCTGGACGGCGACGGCGAATGCGAACAAGCCTGGGCCTTCGCCAGCGACCCGGCGCCGCATTTTCAGCGCCACGGCGCCGCTTTCACGGTGTCGCTGGCGGCCGCCACCGGATGATCGGCCTGTTCAAGCGCCAGCAGCGCGCCGCACCGGTCGACACCTCGCAGCTGGGCGCGAGCGTGGTCGCGATGGTGGTGCCGCCCGGCAGCGCGCCGGCGCCCGGCTGCCTCGCCGTGCTGATCGCCGCGAAGGGACGCGCCCGCCGCATCGAGACGGGCGCCCGGCTGGCGGCCGAGCCGGGGGAGACCGCCTGGCTGTTTCGTCCCGGCCCCTACCACCTGACGCTGCGGCCGTTCGCCGCCGCGCCCGAGCTGGGCCTGCGTATCAGTTTCGTCATCGACGCCCCCGATCCGCGCGCGCAGCAGCAGCGTTTCGATCTGTACCTGGCAAGCGAAGTGCAGGGCAGCAGCACGCTGCTGGACGCCGCCTGGTTATTTGACGCGATCGAAGCGGCCGTGCAACGCGAGCTGGAACTGGGCCATCTGGAGCTGCCGCCCTGCACCACGCTGGCCGAGTGGAACGCCTTCCGGGCGGGCCTGAACCGCTTGCTGTACATGCGCTTCGGCGTCACCGTCGACGAGTGCCTGCCGGCCGACCTGGGCGACGCGGTCGACTACGCGGCGCTGCTGAACCAGCGCGCCGCCAGCGGGCCGCCGGGCGCGCCGGAGCCAGTCCCGGCGCCATGCCAGGCGCCGGTCGCGCTGGAGCCGGAACCCGAACTGGCGCTGCCGGTGGCGGCAAACCGCGCCGCGCAGGATGACAGCGCCGCCCTGCGCCGCCTGTTCCTGGAATTGCCATGCCTGATGTGCGCCCTGCGCGGCGCCGTGCTGCCGCGCGGCCCGGCCCTGTTTCGCCGCCACCAGGATGTGTTGCGCCGGCTCGATCTGGTCAGCCTGCAGGTCGGCACCATGCCGGCGTTCGAACTGGCCGCTCCCGGGGTGCCGCTGGACGCCGCCAACCGGCTGCGCCGGGCCGCCCATGCGCTGCGCGCGCTTACCTCCCTGGACGACGCCTGGGCCCTGTTGGCGCGATTGCAGGGCGCGGACGGGCAGGATGGCGCAACCGCGCCCGACAGCATGGGCGCGCTGTTCGACGACTTCGAGCGCCTCGCCGCCAACCTGGAGTGCGACCTGGCCGCGCGCCGCGCCGTCGCGGCGCTGGTGGAGGAGGCGCCATGAATACACTTGCCGACGCCGTGCAGACACGCAGCGTGCTGCCCGGGGGCGCCATGTTGACGGTGACGGCCACCCGGCGTGCGCGCGGCGGGCGCGCCGACATCAAGTGCGGGGTGCCGGGGGCGCCGGCGGTGGCCGAGCGCTTGCTGCAGGTGCTGCGCCTGGCGCGCCATACCGAGGCGAGCTTCGATGCGCGCGACCAGGTGGTGCTCAGTTTCGATGCGGCGCCCGCCAGCGGCCAGCGCGACTGGGAGCTGGCCGCCGTGCTGGCCGACCGCATGGTGCGCGGCGTATATCAGCCGCTTGCCCCTGTGGTGGCGAACGGCTGGTCGGATCAGTGGCAACTGGGCCGCATCGACGGCAACCAGATCGGCCAGGACAGTATGACGCAACTGCCGGCGGCGGTGGTGCTGGGCGGCGCCGACGGCTTGCCGCACCTGGGCATGCTGACCGGGCGCCCCGACCAGGCGCACGCGGTGTCGACGGCGCGCGCCTGGTTTCCGCTGCATAGCGGCGGCATCAACGACAGCTTGTGCCAGGTCGAAGTGAGCGTATATCCGCTGGAGGGCGCGCGCGCCGAGGAGGAAGACACCATCGCCGTGCCGGGCCTGGATATTCTGGGTCAGAGCGCGGTGCGCAGCGCGCTGGCGGCGGCGCGCCGCTTCGACGCCCATGGCGTGGGGCGCTGGCGCAGCGTGGTGCGCTTCGGCGCCGCGCGCTTCCAGGGCGCCTCGTGGGAACTGGCGGCGGTGATGGCCGACCGGCTGGCGCGCGGACGCGAATTCGTGCCGCGCGGGCGTATTCTCGCCACCGGCTGCTCGCCCGACTGGCAGGCCGGCCGGGTCGAGTCGGTCGACGCCATGGAGCCGAAGCTGGCGCTGATGCTGGCGCAGGCGGTGGCGGGTGACCGCCTGCTGGTGCCGGCGGCCTGGGAAGGCCGTCTGCCGTCCGCTTTTACGCAGGCGCTCAAGGCGAAAGGCGCCAGCCTGGCGTGCGTGGCGCGCATCGGCATGATTTGAAACTCGGCGCTGCCGCCGGCCTGCTAAAATCGGCCAGCGGCATTGGAAGAGATTGAAGACGCAGGAAAAAACGCGAGAAAAAACGCAAGACAAGCCGCTGGAAGTTCAACCGGGAGTATGAGTATGTTGCAGATGTTTGGATTCGGCGGCGCCAGCTGCCCCCGCTGCGAGCACAAGAATGGCGACAGCGCCGCTTACTGCGCGCAGTGCGGCCTGATGCTCGGCACGGCGCGCAATGCGCCGGTGCTGGTGGATAACCGCTGGATGGCGGGACCGGACGAACTGGCGGTTTTTTTCGGCATCGAAGCGCTGTCCGGCCTGTTCGTCAAGACCCTGCGCGTGCCGGCCACCACCCGCGCCTACATCCTGCAGGGCAAGGAGGCCACCGAGGTGCCGCAGGGCGAGTACGAAATCGAAGGATTTTTCCAGCGCCTCAACAACCTGCTGCGCGACCAGCGCGCCGAAATCCTGATCACCCGCAGCACGCCGATTCCGGTACGTTTCGTGTTCGACGATCTAGAAAGCGCCGAGCACTTGCCGCTGACGGCCAGCCTGTCGGTGAGCGTGCAAATCGAGCAGGTGGCGGCATTCGCGCGCCACTTCATGACCATGCCCGGCACCGTCACCAGCGCCCAGCTGGCCGAATTGCTCGGTCCTTCGGTGCGCCAACTGGCGATGGAATTTGTCGCCGGCCAGTCGCTGCGCGACATGAGCCGCAACCCCGACTTGCGCCTGCAGCTCGACGAACGCCTGCAGGGCGGCCTGCAACAAACCCTGGCCCTGTACGGCCTGGCCGTCGCCCAGGTCGACACCCTGAGCCTGAAACACGACAAACTCGACGCCCAGCGCGCGCGGGTCGGCAGCCTGTGGCTGGTGGCCGACGAAAAATCGGCCGAGGTGGCGCACGCCGCCCGCCTCGACCAGCTGTACGATGAAGCCGAATGGCAGAAGATCAACCGCGCCGAAAAGGAAAGCCGGCTGCGCTACCGCCGCGCCGAGCTGGCGCAGGACGACGCCATCGAAAAGGCCGAGCTGTCGCTGCAAAACAGCGAGCGCCTGCAGGCGGTGCGCGCACGCGAGATCGAGCTGTACGCGCGCATCGTCGAAGCGAAAAACCGCCAGCAGGCCATCGAGGCGGGCGCCGGCGAGGTGCTGGCCGAGATGGAACACGAAATGAACCAGAAGCGCGCGGCCAGGGGCGACGCCGCCGCCGACTGGGCGCACCTGCGCCATGTCGCGCAAATCCGCATGCGCACCGAGCTCGAATTGTCGCAGCAGCAGGCGCTGGAAACCCGTCAGCTGGCGCAGCAGCGCTTTTCGCACCAGCTGCTGCAGCAGCAGATCGGCCACAAGGTCGAGCAGGCCCTGTTGATCGAGGACGAAACGCGCAAGCGCAATGAGTTGACGCGCCTGTACCGCCTCAAGCAAAGCGCCGATGCGCGCCAGGCGGCCATCGAGCAAGAGCAGCACGTCGCCCAGCACCAGGCGCTGGCGCTGGTCAATGCCGCCCACCGCCGCGAGGCCGAGCGGGTGCAGGAGTGGGAAGACCAGCTGGCGCAAGACCGCCATCGCGAACTGCTGCGCAACAGCGGCGCCCAGGATGCGCTGACCCAGCACGAAAAACTGCTGCGCACCATCGAGGCCGACGATCTGCACAGCCGCAACGCCGACCAGCGAACGCTGGCGATGGAGCAGGCGCGCCACCAGCAGGCCATGCACAGCCGCGAAGCCGAATGGCAGCAGGAGCTGCGCCGCCTCAGTGCCGAGCGCGAAGCGCGCTTTGCCGAACTGGCCCACGAAGCGGACCTGGCGCGCATCGAGATTGCCCGTGCCGAGAGCCTGGGCGCCATGAGCGACACGGCCAAACTGGCGCTGGCGGCCGGTCCCAACGCGGCGGCGCTGGCGGACTACCTGAAAACCCAGGTGCACGCCGGCATGAGTCCCGACCAGCTGGCGGCACTGGCGGGCGTGGTGGGCGCCACCAACAGCGTCAAGCCGCAGGACGCGATGCGGATGGCCGACGACAGCGCCGAACGCGAACGGGCGCGGCGCGAGCTGGAAGTGGACAAGGACCGCCAGCACCAGCTCAATCTGATCGCGCTGCAGAACGACGTCAACAAGGCGGCGCTGGCTGCGCAAGCGCAGCTGGGCGTGGGCATCGCGACCGGCGCACAGCCCGGCCGCCCGGCGGCGGCCGCGCCGACCCCGACCTGCCCGAACGGCCACCCCGTCAAGCCGGGCGAGCGTTTCTGCCCGCGCTGCGGCGCCGCCACGGGAGCCTGATTTACCCTTATGCAGCAGACGCCGCCGCCGCCCATGCCGACCGCCCGCGACAAGCTGCGCGAACTGCGCGCGCTGCACGAAGACGGCCTGTTGAGTCAGCAGGAGTTCGACAGCCGCAAGAACGCCATCCTCGACGCCGCCTATGCGCCGCCGGGGCCACCTCACGCCCACGGCGGCGGGCCGCGCCAGGGCACCGAGATCGGCCTGATGGTCGGCCAGGAAATCGGCCCGCAAAACCGCCGCTACCGGCTCGAGCGCCTGATCGCGCAAGGCGGCATGGGCCAGGTGTGGCAGGCGATCGACCTGGCCACCCACGAGGAGCTGGGCCACAGCGCCTGCGTGGCGGTCAAGATCCTGCCGCCGCAGCTGACCATGAGCGCCACCCACGCCAAGCTGCTGCTCGAGGAAGCGACCCAGGCGCGCCGCCTGGCGCACGAGCACATCGTGCGGGTCTACGAATGGGCGCAGGATCCGGCCACGGCCAGCTATTTCCTCATCATGGAGTGCCTGGAAGGGGAAGACCTCGACAGCCTGCTGGCGCGCGAGGGCAGCATGGCGCTCGGCCGCGCGCTCGACATCCTCGATCCGGTCGCCAGCGCGCTGGCCTACGCCTGGGACAAACATCACCTGGTCCACCGCGACATCAAGCCGGGCACTGTGTTCGTCACCCGCTCGGCCGACCATCAGCCCGGCGACATCAAGCTGCTCGACTTCGGCATCGCCGCGCGCGCGCGCTCCTCGGCCAGCAGTATCGGCCTGGAGGCGCCGGCCGATTCCGGCACCGCCGGCTACCGGGCGCCGGAAGCGGGTGTCCACCAGAGGAAGCCGGCGCCGGTGCAGGATGTGTATGCGGTGGCGGTAATGCTGTACCAGATGCTCGAAGGCCGGCTGCCGTTCGAGGGCGGACGCGAACCCTCCGCCAGCGTGACGCCGGCGCGTCCGCCCGGCTTGAACGACGCCCAGTGGCGCGTGCTGCAGTCCGGTTTTGCCATCGATCCGGCCGCCCGTCCGCCTAGTGTCGCGGCGATGCTGGCGCAGCTGCGTGGCGGCGCGGCCGATCAGCCGCCGTCTGCCGAAGCGGCGAAGGCAAGCGGCGAAGAGCGCGCCGAGAGGGTGCACGCAAGCGGCGAAGAGCGCGCCGCCAAGGCGCTCGAGGTAGCCGCCGCCCTGCAGCGCGAGCAAGTGCGCCAGCAGCAGGCGCAGCAGCGCAAGCTGGAGCTGGCCGCCGCCCAGCAGCAGGCCAACCGCGAGCGCCGCGAAAAGGACAAGGCCGAGCGCATCCTGGCCGAGGCCGCGCGCAGCGAGCGCAAGGAAGCGCTGCGCCGCCAATTGCTGGAACGGCGCGCGCTCGACGCCGAGGCGGCGCGCCTGGCCAAGGAAGAGGCGCAACGCAAGGCCCTGCAGGCCAAGGCCGCCGCCGCCTACCGCGAGCAGCAGCAGCGCGCCCGCGCCGAAGTGGCCGCGCGCGTGCAGGCCGAGCTGGCCGCGCTGCTGCCGACTTCGTCCAGCCCGGTTGCCGACAGCGAAGGCGTGCTGCGCGACCGTTTTCTCGATGGCTCCGCCGTCGCCCCCGACCTGGTGCTGATCCCCACCGGCCGCTTTCAAATGGGCTCGCCCGAGCACGAGCGCAAAAAAGCCATGGAGGCGGGATCGCAGCAGTCGTGGGTCGGGCGGGAAACGCCGCAGCATTGGGTCGGCATCGAAAAGCCGATCGCCATGGGCCGCTTTCCCATCACGGTGGCGCAGTGGCGCGAGTATGTCGCCGCCACCGGCTGGCAGGCGCCGGCGGAATTCAACTGGGCCGAGCCGGGCTACCGCCAGGGCGAGGATCACCCGGTGGTCGGGGTCAGCTGGAACGACGCCGTCGCCTACGCCGCCTGGCTGTCCAGCATGACCGGCCAGCGCTACCGCCTGCCCAGCGAAGCGGAGTGGGAATACGCCTGCCGCGCCGGCACCCGCAGCGCCTTCAGCTTCGGCGACAGCATCAGCACCGACCTGGCAAACTACGACGGCACCGGCAGTTACAACGACAGTCCCAAAGGCGTGTACCGCAAGGGCACCACCCCGGTGACCGAATTCGCCCCCAACCAATGGGGCTTGTACGATATGCACGGCAACGTCTGGGAGTGGGTGCGGGACGTCGTGCACGACAATTACGAAGGGGCGCCGAATACCGGCCGCGCCTGGGAAGAGGGCGGCGACCCCGGGCGCCGCATTCTGCGCGGCGGCTCGTGGTTGTACAATCCCCGCTACCTGCGCTCGGCCCTGCGCAACGGCTTTTCAGCCACCCGCAGTAATGGCATCATCGGCTTTCGGGTGGCGCGCGAACTGTTGTAATCGCGAACTGCCGTAATAACACTTAACGAACTTCGAAAGATCCCCATGACTCTTACCGTCAAGCGCGACGTCTCAAAGGCGATGCGCCATACCGTCCGCATCAACGAACATGAGCTGACCGTCGACGGCAGCATCGCCGAAGGTGGCGACGATGCCGGCCCGTCGCCGCACGATTTGTACGACGCCGCGCTGGCATCGTGCAAGGCGATGACGGTGGTGTGGTATGCCAGGCGCAAGGCGATCCCGCTCACCAGCGTGGACGTTGAGATCGAGCGCGACGCCAGCGCAGAGCGCCAGGGCGTGTATAAACTCGATGTGACCTTGCACCTGGGGGGCGAGCTGAGCGACGCCCAGCGCGAGGAACTGTTGACGGTGGCGGGCAAGTGCCCGATCCACAAGCTGATGACGGCGGTGACTACCGAGATCACCACCAAACTGGGCTGATCAGAACAAGGGAGGGACATGCCATGACCATCGAATACCATTTGAAGCCTCACGAAAAGACCTGGGCGGCGGCTTCAAGGTGCGGCGCCTGCTGCCGTCGACGGTCAGCTCATGTTCGTTGATGCGGACGGTATGG
>JAQGNM010000406.1 GCA_028291845.1 Massilia sp.
TCGATTTCAATTGCGCCCGCATGTAAAAATAGTGCCAGGTATCGAACAGGAACTGGCGCACCATGGTGTCGGCGTAGTTGCCATTCGGTTGCTCGACCATCAGGCAGCAGCGCATCTGGTTGGCGTCGCGCAGAAAAGCCAGCTGGTCTTCCCCGCGGCCTTTGCCTTCGAGTTCGGCGGCGTAGGCGTACCACATGCGGGTCTGGCCCAGCAGGTCGAGCGCGACGTTGGTCAGCGCCATGTCTTCTTCCAGCGCCGGCCCCTTGCCGCACAGTTTGGACAACTGCTGCGACAGGATCAGGGCGTTGTCGCCCTGGCGCAAAAGGTAATCCAGCTTTTGGTCGCTCACGGTATCGCTCACGGTGTCGCTCATGCTGTCGCTCACAGGTTCTTGACTTCTTCCGGCATCGGGAAGAAGGTCGGGTGGCGGTAGACTTTCGAGTTCGACGGCTCGAACAGGGCGCCCTTGTCGTCCGGGCTGCTGGCGACGATGTCGACGGCGCGCACCACCCAGATCGACACGCCTTCGTTGCGGCGGGTGTAGACGTCGCGGGCGTTATTGACGGCCATTTCAGCGTCCGGCGCGTGCAGGCTGCCGACGTGTTTGTGGGCCAGGCCGTGCTGGCTGCGGATGAACACTTCCCAGAGGGGCCATTCTTTGCTCATTTCAATGCTCCAGTAGTTTTACGCTGCTGCGCGGGCGGCTTTTTTCTCTGCATGCGCCACCAGCGCATCGCGGAACCACGCGCCCTCTTCCCACGCGGCGACGCGGGTTTGCAGGCGCTCGCGGTTGCACGGGCCGTTGCCCTTCAAAACGTCATAAAACTCGCTCCAGTCGATGGCGCCGAATTCGTAGTGGCCCGTCTCCTCGTTGAATTTGAGGTCGGGGTCGGGCACCGTCAGGCCGAGGAACTCCACTTGCGGCACGGTCTGGTCGACCATGCGCTGGCGCAGTTCGTCGTTCGAGAACAGTTTGATTCTCCACTGCGCCGACTGCGCGCTGTTGACCGACTCGGCGTCCGACGGACCAAACATCATCAAGGACGGCCACCACCAGCGATTGAGCGCGTCCTGCGCCATCGCCTTTTGTTCCGGCGTGCCCTTGGCAAGGCTCATCATGATGTCGTAACCCTGGCGCGCGTGGAACGATTCTTCCTTGCAGACGCGGATCATGGCGCGTGCGTACGGCCCGTAGGAGCAGCGGCACAGCGGGATCTGGTTGATGATGGCCGAGCCGTCGACCAGCCAGCCGATGGCGCCCATGTCGGCCCACGACAGGGTCGGATAATTGAAAATGCTCGAATACTTGGCTTTGCCCGAGTGCAGATTGGCCAGCAGCTCGTCGCGCGAGACGCCCAGCGTTTCGGCGGCGCTGTACAGGTACAGGCCGTGGCCGGCTTCGTCCTGGATCTTGGCCAGCAGGATCGATTTGCGTTTCAGGGTCGGCGCGCGGGTGACCCAGTTGCCCTCAGGTAGCTGGCCGACGATTTCCGAGTGGGCGTGCTGCGAAATCTGGCGGATCAAGGTCTTGCGGTAGGCATCGGGCATCCAGTCCTTGGCCTCGATCTTGATGCCGTCGTCGATGCGCTGCTGGAACGCGCGCTCCTCCTCGCCCATGTCGGCGAGCGATTGGACAGTCTTGAGGCCGGTTTCAACCAGTTGTGCGTACATGGGGTCCCCCTTGCATGGTGTAGCGGATGATCATACGATACAGGAAAATAGAAGTACACAAAAATTTTGAGTCGTATCGAAATTGTGTATCCTGTCGCCAGGGCGAGTTAGCGGAAAATTAATGCTGCGCCCCTTCCCCACTAAAGTAAACTGCGCGCTTGCACTGCGAACGGACAATATTAATTATGAAACAACTCACCAGCACCGAATGGATCGCCGATTTTTTAAGCAGCGACCCGCCCCGTTCCAAGTCGCTGGTGGTAACGATTTTCGGCGACACGGTGGCGCCGCACGGCGGCACCGTGTGGCTGGGCAGCCTGATCGAGCTGGCGGCGCCGTTCGGGGTCAATGACCGCCTGCTGCGCACCAGCGTGTTCCGCCTGGCCCAGGAAGGCTGGCTGGTCGCCAATCGCGACCGCCGCCGCAGCTCGTATTCGATCCTGCCGCAGGCGCTGCCGCGCTTCGAGCGCGCCAACCGGCGCATTTACGCGCCGCTGGAAATCCAGTGGGACGGCACCTGGACCCTGGTGATGGCCGCCGGCGGCATGGTCGACGCCCCGGTGCGCGCGGCGTTGCGCAAGGAGCTGCTGTGGGAGGGTTACGCCCAGCTGTCGGCCGGCCTGTTCGGCCATCCGGCCAGCGACGGCGCGGTGCTCGACGAGCTGCTCGGCCGCACCGGCGCGCGCCACCAGGTGTTCGCCTGCAGCGCCTCGGCGCTGCCGAACGTGCAGGGGCGCGCCCTGCCCGAGCTGGTGGCCGATGGCTGGGATCTGTCGGACGTCAGCGCCGGCTACGAACAGTTCATCGCGCAGTTTTCGCCGCTGCTGGAATTGGCGCCGGAATCGATCGCACCGGAGCAGGCTTTCGTCATCCGCACCCTGCTGATCCACGCCTACCGCCGGGTGCAGCTGCACGACCCGATGCTGCCGGTCGAGCTGCTGCCCGACCCATGGCCGGGCGCGCGCGCCTACGAGCTCGCCAGGACGCTGTACCGCGCCGTGCAGGACGCCGCCGAACAGCACGTGATGGCGGTGATGCGGCGCGAGGACGAGCAGGCGCCCGCCGCCGATGCGGCGTTTTATCAGAGATTCGGCGGACTCCGATAATCCCGGCGCGGCTTGCGCTATCATCGCGACCTAGCCACATACAGAGGACATCCCATGCCAATTAAAATCAGCAGCGGCTTCGACGCCGGCGCCATCGAGATCGTCAGCGCCGCCAGCGCCGGCGCCATCGACCTGAACATCCGCAAGGATTCGCATGCCGACATCACCCAGTGGTTTTATTTTCGCCTGCAGGGCGCGCGCGACGAGGCCTGCACGATCCGCTTCCTGAATGCCGGCCAGAGCGCCTATCCGGACGGCTGGCATGGCTACAACGCGGTGGCCAGCTACGACCGGGTGGAATGGTTCCGCGTGCCGACCAGCTTCGACGGCCAGGTCATGACGGTCGAGCACACGCCCGAATTCGACAGCGTCTACTACGCCTATTTCGAGCCGTATTCGTGGGAACGCCACCTGGAACTGCTCGATCGCGCGCAGCTGTCCGAACAGGTGAGAATGGTCGACCTCGGTTCGACCGTCCAGGGCCGCGACATGAACCTGCTGGTGATCGGCGACGAGAGTTCGTCCACGGCGAAAAAAGTCTGGGTCATCGCCCGCCAGCACCCGGGAGAAACGATGGCCGAATGGGCGGTCGACGGCATGCTCGACGCCCTGCTCGATCCGAGCGACCCGATCGGCCGTCAGCTGTTGAAGGAGAGCGTGTTCTACGTGGTGCCGAACATGAACCCGGACGGTTCCGTTCTCGGCAACCTGCGCACCAACGCCGCCGGCGCCAACCTCAATCGGGAGTGGAACGCCCCTTCGATGGAGCGCAGCCCGGAAGTCTTCCTGGTCAAGCAAAAGATGCTCGAGACGGGCTGCGACCTGTTCCTGGACGTGCACGGCGACGAGGGCCTGCCTTACGTCTTCGTGGCCGGCTCGGAAGCGCTGCCGACTTTCACGGCCGAGCAGGCGGCAGCCCAAAAGCAGTTTGCGGACGATTTCAAGATCGCCAGCCCGGACTTCCAGGACGTGCACGGCTACCCTGCCGCACCTTATACGGACGAGGTGCTGACCATGGGCTCCCCCCACATCACCCACGCCTTTGGCTGCCTGTCGTTGACGCTGGAACTGCCGTTCAAGGACAACGCCAACGATCCGGACGAGCTGACGGGGTGGAGTGGAGAACGTAGCGCGAGGCTGGGGGCGGCGATGCTGCAGCCGGTGTTGCAGGCGATTAGACGGCTGTGAAAGAAGGGGGACTGGCGCCGAAGGTGCCTGTCCCAATATTCGCTCTGAAGCACAGCACACATGGGACAGGCACCCTGCGGGTGCCAGTCCCCCCTTCGTTTAAAACTTCATCTCCATCAGCGCCCGCACCACAACGTAGGTCGGCGTAATCGTCGTATCGCTCAAGCGCCCGCTCGCATCGACATACGCCGACTGCTGCACATTCTCCTGGTGCAGGCCGTTGGCCAGCGCCACCCGCAGCTGGTTCTTCGGGTTGAACTTCCACAGGCCGTACACATCGAGCGAGCGCTTCGGCGCGCTGTAGGCGTACTGGTTGACGGAAATGCGCACCGGACCGCCATTTTGAAAACTGTAGCTGCCGCCCAGCGTCAATGGCAGTTTGTCGAGCTTCCAGTCGGCGCCGATGGTGCCGCTGAACGGGGTTTGCGAGTCGAGGCGGTTGTCGGGACCGGGCACCGCTTCCAGGCGCGACCAGTTGCGCGAGGCGTTGGCGCGCAAATCGATGTTCGGCGCGGTTTTCCACAGCGTGCGCACCGGCAGCTTCGCTTCCAGCTCGACCCCATAGGTGTTGGCCACGCCGGCGTTGACCGGCATCGATACCCACAAGCCGTCGATCAGCGACACCTGGTTGCGGGTGATGTCGTCAATGCGGCGCGCGTAAGTGCTGGCGCTGAGCAGACCGCCGCCTTCCAGGTAGTGCTCGAGCGCCAGGTCCAGGCCCCAGGCCAGTTCCGGCTTCAAATTCGGATTGCCCTGGCTGTCGGGCGAGGTCGCCGTGTTGTTGTTCGACGAGAAACGGCGCGGGATCAGGCTGTTCACGCCGGGCGCTTTATAGGTGCGGGTCAGGCCCAGGCGCAGCTGGTCTTTCTGGCTGCCGGGGATTTTCCATAAAGTCTGGAACAGCGGGCTCCACACGCTCGACTTGTTATCGATCGGCGCGTAATTCAGGCCGGCGCTGCGCGTTTCAATGCCTTCCCAGCGCAGGCCGAAATACACCGACAGGCGCGGGTCGATGGTCCATTCGTCCTGCGCGAACAGGGCCAGGCGGCGCACGTTGGCGTCGAACACCTGGTCTTCATCACGGGCCAGGCCCGGCACGGTGGAAGTGGCGCGCTGGATGCGGTCTTCATTGCGCTTGCTGTAAGCGCCGTCGAAACCGGTGGCCAGTGCATGGCCTTCGAAAATCGGCGTCGAGTACTTGCCGCTGCCGGTAAACCCCTTGTCGGTGGCGGCGGAACTGACGGTGCGGTCAAGCAGCAGGGTGTCGCCTGCGCCATACTGCAGCGACGGCACCTCCGACTGGCGGTGGTTGTAATTGACGCCGCCCTTGAGCTCCATCTTGGCGCCCTGGGCCAGCTTGCGGGTCCACGACAGATCGCTGCGCACCATCTCGAAGTCCGATTCGATGCGGGTGCGTGTGGCCTGGTAGAGCGGCGCGGCGCCGACGATGGTGTTGACGCGCTCGTTGCTGTCGCCGCGGTAGCGGTTGACGTTGACGAAACTTTGCGACGTGACGAGGTCGCCGGGACCGAGCGTCCAGTTCACGCGCGGCGAAATATTAAAGCCTTCAAAACGGCCGGGGTTTTGCTGGCTGGTGCGGCGCAGGATGGTTTGCCGGCCGGCGCTGTCGCTGCCCTCGGTGACGATGTCGACGGGCCGCTCCAGCTTGGCCGCCGTGATGGAGCCGCCGATGGCGTACGACAGCGGGCCCTTCTTGTCAGCCAGCTGGTAATTGATATTGGTACCGAAGTGGCCGTTCTCTTCCTGCACCCCCGCCTTGATCTCGCGCTGGGCGGTGACGATGGCGCGTTTCAAGACGATGTTGATGCCGCCGGCAATCGCCTGGGTGCTGTACTCGGCGGTGGCGGCGCGCATGATCTCGATGCGCTCGATCATGTCGGGAGAAATCGAATCCAGGGAAAACCCGGGCGGGCTCGGTTCGCCGTTGAGCAGGATCTGCGTGTAACCACTGCCCAGACCACGCATGCGGATATCGCCGCCGCGGCCCTGCACGCCGCCGACAGTGATGCCGGGCAGGCGTTTGAGCACTTCGGCGACGGTGGTGTCGCCGTTCTTTAAAATCTCTTCCTGCGAGACGACGATCTTGGTGGCGGTGTCGTTGCGGCGGGCGTCGTACTGGGCGGCGGCGCCCTTGATTTCGACTTGCTGCATGGGGGCCGGCTTGACCGTATTGGCAGGCGCCGGCGGCGGCTGGATCGCGCTGTCCTGCTGCGCGTGCGCCATGGTGGCGGCGAAAATGGCCGGCGCGGCGGCAAGCAGGCGCAGGCAGAGGGACGTTTTGGACGAAGCGTTCATTATTATTGATCTGCTGTGAAGACGGCATGGCCGAGATTGACCACGGACGCCATCATGGCAGAGGCGGCGAAGTGCCGCGGGGAAATGCGATGGAATGCGGAAATGCGGGGGTGAAGTGCTGATTGGAGGGGCGGTGTGCAGCAGGGGGACTGGCCGGGCCGCGTTCGGACCGAAGGGGCCTGTCCCAACGCCGATATGTAGCAAAAGAATATTTTGACTCGTCGCGAACATGGGACAGGCACCTTCGGCGCCAGTCCCCCCTTAAATTACTTCGCCTTATTAGCGCTGATCAAATAATTCTGCATCGACGCCTCCGCCACCGACGCCCAGGTATTCTGCTCGCGTCTAAAATTCTTCCACGGCTCGTAGATCTTCTTGAACTTCGGATTTTTCGCCGCTTCCTCGTCGAGCACCTCGGCGGCCGCCTTGTAGCCGGCGTCCATCATTTCCTTGCTAAAGAAACGCACCTTGGCGCCGTTCTTGATCAGGCGCGCCAGCGCGGCCGGGTTCTTGGCGTCGTAATCGGCCTGCATGTAGACATGGGCTTCGTAGGTCGCCGCTTCGACGGCTGCCTGGTATTCCTTCGGCAGCTTTTCCCATTCCTTGATGTTGATGTAGAACGACAGCTGCGGACCGGCTTCCCACCAGCCCGGGGCGTAATAAAACGGCGCCACTTTATAGATGCCGATTTTTTCGTCGTCGTATGGGCCGACCCATTCAGCGGCGTCGATGGTGCCCTTCTCCAGCGACGGGTAGATGTCGGCGGCCGGCAATTGCTGGGTGACCACGCCGAGTTTCGACATGGTGCGACCCGCCAAGCCGGAAATGCGCATCTTCAAACCTTTTAAATCATTGACGGTTTTAATTTCCTTGCGAAACCAGCCACCCATCTGGGTGCCGGTGTTACCGCCCGGGAAATTGATGATGTTGTAGCCTTTAAAAAATTCACGCATGAGCTGCTTGCCGCCGCCCACTTCCATCCACGCCGACTGCTGGCGCGAGGTCAGGCCGAACGGCACCGCGCAATCAAAAGCAAAGGCGGCATCCTTGCCGACGTAGTAGTACGAGGCGGTGTGGCCTATTTCGACGGTGTCGTTGCGCACCGCGTCCATCACTTCGAGGGCGGGAACGATCTCGCCGGCGGCGAAGGGACGAATGGTGAATTTGCCGCCGGTCAGCGCGGCGACCCGCTTGCAAAACACTTCGGAGGCGCCGAAGATGGTGTCGAGGTTTTTCGGAAAGCTGCTGGCGAGGCGCCAGTTGATGGTTGGCAGATCGGCTGCCCGTGCCAGGGTCGGCGCAACGGCGGCGCCGGCGACACCGGCGCTGACGGCCGCTTTCTTGAGGAAGGAACGACGTTCCATGGATTTGTCTCCTGTTTGTTTTAGCGGGCGTATTCCCTCAGGCTAGTGTATTAGCGCTGTTGAAACCTTGCAACTAAAATAGATACAGGCGACTACGGGCGGAATCAGCTTCCGGCGATCACCATGCTCTCGATTAAGATCGAGCCGGTCGACTTGTTGCCTCGCGTTAAAACATCGTTACCGATCGCCACGATCTGCTGAAACATGTCTTTCATGTTGCCGGCGATGGTGATTTCTTCGACTGGATACTGGATGACGCCATTTTCGACCCAGTAGCCGGAGGCGCCGCGCGAATAATCGCCGGTGACGTAATTGGTGCCCTGCCCCATCAGTTCGGTGACCAGCAAGCCGCTGCCCATTTTGCGCAGCATGCCGGCGAAATCGTCGCCTGGCTCGGCCAGGCTGGACGACATGGTCAGATTGTGCGAGCCGCCGGCGTTGCCGGTGGTTTGCATGCCGAGCTTGCGGGCCGAATAGCTGGACAGGAAGTAGCCATTCAAGACGCCGTTCTCGACCACGTTGCGCTTGACCGTGCGCACTCCCTCCTCGTCGAACGGCGCCGAGCCGACGCCGCCGATGATGTGCGGGTCTTCGACGATTTGTATATGGTCCGGGAAGATCGATTTGCCCAGCGAATCGAGCAGGAAGGTCGATTTGCGGTACAGCGCGCCGCCGGAAGTGGCTTGCACGAAAGCGCCGACCAGGCCGGCGGCCAGGGGCGCCTCGAACAGCACCGGGCAGGTGCGGGTGTCGAGTTTGCGGGCGTTCAGGCGCGCCAGCGCGCGCTCGGCGGCGTAGCGGCCGACCGCTTCGGGAGCAGCCATTGTAGAGGCGTCGCGCACCGAGGTGTACCAGTCGTCGCGCTGCATCTTGGCGCCCTTGCCGGCGATCGGCGCGACCGACAGGGTATGGCGCGAAAACGGATAGCCGCCGACGAAACCGCGCGAATTGGCCGACACGAAGTGCGATTGCTGCACGTGGAT
>JAQGNM010000408.1 GCA_028291845.1 Massilia sp.
GATATAGGTGGCGATGCGCTTCATGGCCAGCGGATCGAGCGTGGGGCCGATGTCGTTCAATATGAGCTTGCCGATCGGCGCGTCGGGCTGGCCGGCCAGCACCATGCCGATCAGGCCGCCCATCGACGTACCGAACCAGTCGACGCCGCCATCGCTGCCGTCGACCGCGGTGACGCGCGCCACCAGCGTGACCATGTCGCTGACATACTGGGGAATGGCGTAGAACAGCGGGTTGCGCAGGCGTCCCGAGCGGCCGCGGCCGACCACGTCCGGGCAGACCACCCGGTAGACGTCGGACAGATTTTCCGCCAGCGCATCGAAATCGTCGCCCACGCGGGTGACGCCGTGCACGCACACCAGCACCCGCGGATTGGCCGGGTCGCCCCACTCCTTGTAGGCCATGCGGTGCAGGCCGGCCGGGGAGATGCATTGCACTGATTTGATTGTTGCTGCCGCCATGCCGGTCCATCCTTATAAAACTGTGCCTGAAAAACCTTGCTTAAAAAGCGCTTGCCATCGCTCGTCAACCGACATTTTACCGGGCGTTGCGATTAAAATCTCAGCCACGTGGTTTTGCGAACGCGCACTATCCGCGCCAACCAGAAA
Organism: Massilia sp.; assembly: GCA_028291845.1. Classification (GTDB taxonomy): domain Bacteria; phylum Pseudomonadota; class Gammaproteobacteria; order Burkholderiales; family Burkholderiaceae_D; genus JAFCUW01. The sequence goes on from JAQGNM010000408.1 coordinate 607, forward strand.
ATTTCAATAAAGGACACCATGAATACCGCTATGCTTCAAGGCAAAACCGCCCTGGTTACCGGCTCCACCTCCGGCATCGGCCTGGGGATTGCCCGCGCCCTCGCCGCCCAGGGCGCCAACGTGGTGTTCAACGGTTTCGGCGACGCCGCCCAGATCGCCGCGCTGGTCAAGGACGTGGCCGCCGAATTTTCGGTTGAGACCGACTATAGCAACGCCGACATGTCGAAGGCCAGCGAGATCGAGGCCATGATGGCGCAGGCGCAAAAGCGTTTCGGCGGCGTCGACATCCTGGTCAACAACGCCGGCATCCAGCACGTCGCCAACATCGAAGATTTTCCGGCCGAGAAATGGGACGCCATCATCGCCATCAATCTGACCTCCGCCTTCCACACTTCTCGCCTGGCCCTGCCCGGCATGAAAGCGAAAAACTGGGGCCGCATCATCAACCTGGCCTCGGTGCACGGCCTGGTCGGCTCGGCGCAGAAATCGGCCTACGTGGCGGCCAAGCACGGCCTGGTCGGCTTCACCAAGGTCACCGCGCTGGAGACGGCGAAAACCGGCGTCACCTGCAACGCCATCTGCCCGGGCTGGGTCTTGACCCCGCTGGTGCAAAAACAGGTCGACGACCGCGCCGCCCGCGACGGCGTTGCCGTCGAAGTCGCCAAGGCCGCCCTGCTGGCCGAAAAACAGCCGTCCGGCGAATTCGTCACCCCCGAAGAACTGGGCGCCCTCGCCGTATTCTTCTGCAGCCCCGCCGCGGACCAGGTGCGAGGCGTCGCCTGGAACATGGACGGCGGCTGGGCCGCACAGTAATAGCAGGGGGACTGGCGCCGCAGGTGCCTGTCCCATTTTTGGAGTCGCCACCAAACTGAAAGTCCCCGCATGCGCCGTCACACCGCCCTTCTTTTCCTCGCCCTCCTCTCCCCTTTATTCACCACCGTCCACGCCGCCCCCATCCTCCTCACCGCCCCGCGCACCTGGACCGGCGACGGCGCCGTCCACGCCAACTGGGCCGTCCTGACCGACAAGGGACGCATCACGGCGGTCGGCCCGCTCGCGGCGATGACGGTGCCGGCCGACGCCGAGCGCATCGACCTGCCGGGCAAAACCCTGATCCCCGGCTTGATCGACCTGCACTCGCACGTGCTGCTGCACCCGTATAACGAAACCAGCTGGGACGACCAGGTCATCAAGGAGCCGGTCGACTACCGCGTGCTGCTGGCCGGCCGCCACGCCGCCGCCACCGTGAACGCCGGCTTCACCACCCTGCGCGACCTGGGCACCGAGGGCGCCGGTTACGCCGACGTCTCCATCAAGCGCGCCATCGACGAAGGCGTGATTCCCGGTCCGCGCCTGTTCGTCGCCACCCTGGCGATCGTCGCCAGCAGCAGCTACGGTCCCGGCATGCGCGGCTACCGGCCCGACATGGAGCTGCCGCATGGCGCGCAGGAGGCCACCGGCGTCGACGGCGTCACCCGCGCGGTGCGCGAACAGAGCGCCCGCGGCGCCGACTGGATCAAGTTTTACGCCGACTACCGCACCGGCATCGACGGCAGTTCGCGCCCCACCTTCACGCAGGAAGAAATGAACGCCATGGTGGCCGCCGCCAACGTCACCGGCCGCAAGGTGGCGGTGCACGCCAGTACCGACGCCGCCACCCGCATGGCGGTGCTGGCCGGCGCCGACACCATCGAGCACGGCTACGGCATCAACGAGGCGACCTTCAAACTGATGAAGGACAAGGGCGTGGCCTATATCCCGACTCTCACCGCGCCCGAAGCGATCGGCGAGTATTTTCAAAAACACGTGCGCGGCGGCGCGCCCACCCCAGCGATGACGCAAGCGGCCCAGGCGTTCGCGCTGGCGCGAAAAGTCGGCGTCATTATCGGCAACGGCAGCGACGTCGGCGTGTTCGCCCACGGCAGCAACGCGCGCGAACTGGAGTGGCTGGTCAAGCTGGGAATGACGCCGACCGAAGCGCTGAAGGCCGCGACCAGCGGCGCCGCGGCGATTCTCGGCAAGACCGATCTGGGGCAGTTGAAGGCCGGCGCGCTGGCCGATATTGTCGCGGTCGAGGGCGACCCGACGGTCGATATTTCCGCCATCAACCAAGTCGGCATGGTGATGAAGGGTGGCGCGGTGATCCGCCGCTGAAAGACTGCAGCAGGCGGGCAGGTGTTATTTACAAGCCTGCATCAAGCCATTCAAACGCTCCACCGCCCGCTTGTCGTAGGCATTGAGCCGGTTGGCCCCGCCCAGCCCCGCATACAGCTGCGCCGCCTCCGCGAAATCGGCACACGCCGCCGCACCCTGCCTGGCCCGCTGCCCGATCTCCCCTGCCATCGTCAACGCCCGCGCCAGCGCACGCGTCTGGCTGGCGTCCGGATGATCGCTGTTGGCATGGCGGATTTTCACCAGCGCCGGGCGCGCCGCCGCATTCGCTTGCGCGGGCGTGCCGCGCGGCTGCACGTAAGCTTCCAGCAGGTCGATGCGCGGATCGCCGCCGGCGCCGGCCAGGCGGCGCAGGTCGGCCAGCGCGCGGATGGTGTCGCGGCCGTGCTTCTGGGCGTTCTGGCTGGCGGCCAGCGCCAATTCGATCGACAACAGGCCGGTATGCAAGGCGGCGTCGGCGGGGGTCTGCTTCAACTGCGTGGCGTACACCGTGCGCGCCGCCGCCAGCTCGACCTCGGCGCCGGCATCGTCGCCGGTGCCGGCCAGTACCTCGGCGATGGCGCGATGCACGTCGGCGGCGGCGCGCGCGGCATGGGCGCTGCCGCCGGCGCTGCTGCCGTTGCTGCCGTTGCCCCCTTCGGCGCCATTCTCCATCACCGCATGGGCTTCGCGCAAAGCCAGCGCCTTGCGCAAAGCCAGCAAACCCTGCGCCGTGTCGCCCTGTTCGGCCAGAATGGCGCCGAGGCGCAGATAAGCGTCGGCGCTGGCCTGGTCGCGCGAGGATTGCGGCACGCCGGCGGTCAGCTCGAGGGCCTGTTCGGCGGCCTGGCGGGCGCCAGCCAGATCGCCGGCGGCGCGCCGGCTGTCGGCCAGCGCCAGGGCGGCCGGCAAGTTGGGCTGCACTGCCGCACCGGTGCGCAGTGGCCGGCCCGCCGCCACGCCGCTCGGCGTGGCGGCGGGCGGCGCCGTGCTGACGGCGGGCGTGGTGATCAGGCCCTGCTGGCGCAGCCAGGGTCCGCCGAACACCCCGGCCGCGGCGCCGGCGAGCAGACCGGTGACCAGCATGGCAAGCGCCAGCGGCACCGGGCTGCGTGGCGGCGCGGACGGCGCCAGCGGCACGCTCTCGCGCAGCGGCGGCGTCGGCGCGGTCGGCGCGCTGGTCACGCTTGCCGGCTCGAGCGGGTCTTGCACGTTATCGATGGTGTCGATGGTGTCGATGGTGTCGATCGGCGCCGCATGCTCATCTTCGATCGCCGCATCAGCCACCGCCGGCGCAGGCACGGGCGCAAGCGGCGCCTGCAGGCACGCCGCCGCCTGCTCGAGTTCGCGCGCCAGCGCGTGCGCCGAAGGATGGCGGGCGGCCGGATCGGGCGCCAGCGCCCGCAGCAGGATCGCATCGAAACAGCGGCGCAGCTGGTCGGCCAGCGCCGTGGCGGGAGCGATCAGCGCATCGCCGGGCAGGTCGGCAGGGGCGCCGGCGCCTTGCTCCAGGGCGTCGAGCACGGCGCGCGACGGCGCCGTCACCGGCGCCCCGCCGGCCGTCTTGAACACGCCGCCGGCATCGACGCCGTGCGCATAGCGGCCCGACAGCAAGGTGTAGAGCACCGCGCCCAGCGAATACACGTCCGAGCTGACCGACAGCGGCTGGCCGGCCAGCTGATCCGGGCTGGCGTAGGCGGGGTCGACCGGCCAGCCGTCGCCGATCATGCCGACATCGAGCAAGGTGACGGCGCCATTGGGCGCGACCAGCATGTCGGCCGGTTTCAGGTCGCGGTGCACGATCAGGTGCTGGTGCATGTAGTGGACGGCGTCGCAGAATTTGGCGAACAGCTTCGCGCGCGCCGCCAGATCGAGGTGCTCGGCGGCGCAATAGCGGTCGATCGGCTCGCCGACGCGGCGGTCGACCACGAAGTACGGCCGGCCGTCGGCGGTGCTGCCGGCATCGACCGGGCGCGGGATGGCCGGGTGATCGAGGGCGGCCAGGCGTTCGCGCAGGCGTTCGAAACGGGTGGCGGTCTGGCCGCCGCGCGAGGCCGCCTGCGCCAGTCGCATGGTGCCGAAGCGGTCGTGCGCGCTGGCGGCGCCGGCGCCGGCGCGCCGCACCAGCACAATCAGGTCGGCGCCGTTGCGGCCTAGTTCCTGTTCGACCCGCCAGTCGCCGATCAGGTCGCCATGGCGCGGCAACACCGGCGCCGGCGCTTTTTGCTCGACCGGCAGCTCGAGCGGGTCTTCCAGAAACTGGTCGAGCTGCTCGATACGCGACAGCATGGTGCGCACATCCTCGAACAGCTCGAGGTCGCCGGCGGTGGCCTGGGCGATGAATTGCTGGCGGTCGCCGCTGGGCAGGTCGAGGGCGCGGTAGAGGACGGCGTTGGCGGATTCGTGCAGGTGGCGGGTCATGGCAGTCGGAAACGATGGTTCGGAAGAAGGTAAGGAAACAAGCCAGGAAAAGGTAACGAAAATCAACAATTCTTGTCCCGGCGAGTATATTAAGTTGCAATGCCTAGCACAACTCTTATTCGCTTTCGGGCCCGATTTTCATTCTATGCGACGTGCATCAAATGCTCGCACAATGTGGAAAACCACAATTGCCCGCCAGGGGCGATTGGGTGATCATGAATGACTATTATCACCGTCATCAATGCCGCAAGCGAGACCACCATGAAAAAACCGTTTTATAAAATCCTGTACGTACAGGTGCTGTTCGCCATCATTTGCGGCGTACTGCTTGGCGTGTTCTATCCGAAACTGGCAGTGGACATGAAGCCGCTCGGCGACGGCTTCATCAAGCTGATCAAGATGATCATCGCCCCGGTGATTTTCTGCACCGTCGTCGCCGGTATCGCCGGCATGCAGGACATGAAAAAAGTCGGCCGCGTCGGCGGCAAGGCGCTGCTCTACTTCGAGGTGGTGTCCACGTTTGCGCTGGCCATCGGCCTGTTGGTGGCCAACCTGCTCAAACCGGGCGCCGGCTTCAACGCCGACCCGGCCACCCTCGACACCAAGTCGATCGCCGAGTTCACCGCCAAGGCAAAGAACCAGTCGACCGTCGACTTTGTGATGAATATCATCCCAAACACCTTCGTCGACGCCTTTGCCAAGGGTGAAATCCTGCAGGTGCTGCTGATCGCCATCCTGTTCGGCGTGTCGCTGTCGATGCTCGGCGAGCGCGGCCGTCCGGTCACCAAGTTCATCGACGACATCTCGCACGCGGTCTTCGGCGTGGTCGGCATCATCATGAAAGCGGCGCCGGTCGGCGCTTTTGGCGCCATGGCATTTACCATTGGCAAGTTCGGCATCGCGTCTTTGTTGCCCCTGGCAAAATTGATGGGTTCGTTCTACCTGACCTGCTTCCTGTTCGTCGCTGTCGTGCTCGGCGCCATCGGCTGGTACACGGGCTTCTCCATCTTCCGCTTCATTTCCTACATCAAGGAAGAACTGCTGATCGTGCTCGGCACCAGCTCGTCGGAATCGGCGCTGCCGGCCCTGATGCGCAAACTGGAAAAGCTCGGTTGTTCGAAATCGGTGGTGGGCCTGGTGGTGCCGACCGGATACTCTTTCAACCTCGACGGCACCAACATCTACATGACCATGGCCGCCCTGTTCGTGGCCCAGGCCACCAACACCGAGCTGACCCTGTGGCAGGAATTGACCATCCTCGGCGTGGCCATGCTGACGTCGAAAGGCGCCTCCGGCATCACCGGCGCCGGTTTCATCACCCTGGCCGCGACCCTGGCGGTGGTGCCGACCATCCCGGTGGCCGGCATGGCACTGATTCTCGGCATCGACCGCTTCATGAGCGAGTGCCGCGCGCTGACCAACTTTATTGGCAATGGCGTGGCCACCATCGTCGTCTCGAAGTGGGAAAACGAACTCGACCACGATCGCCTGGCCGCCGAACTGCGCCATCCAAGCCACCTGGAAGACGACAAGGAACTGTTCCCGGAGCGTAAAGCTGCGTAAGATGTTCCGCTGTATCAAAAGAACGCCGGCGCCGCCGGCGTTTTTTATTCCAGTGGTTTATTTAAAACGATAGATCACATCCACCGACTGCGACAGCTTCATCGGCACGATCATCAGCAAACCCTCGCGATCCGGGTCCGCCTTGACCGGGTTGCGGTAGCCGACGCTCTGCGCGCCGCCGAGGCCGACCGCGCGGGTGACGTTTTTCAAGTCGCCCGTCGACACCGCGCTGGCCAAGCCCAGCTTGCGTCCCACGCCGCCGGCAATCGCTTCGGCACGGCGGCGGGCGTTTTTCAAGGCTTCGGCGGTCAGCTCGCCCTCGATCTGCTCGCGCCGGCTCGAATCAAAACCGATCAAAAAACCGTCCAGATCCGGCATGGCGATCAAGGCGCCGACCACCGTTTTCCACTTCGACAAGTCGGCAATCCTGATATGCACACCGCACTTGAGATCGTATTCGGGCACGCCGGCCGGCGCGCCTTTGCGGATATCGCGGCGCACATCGCGGATATCGATATCGGCGGCGCGCACCGCGGCGCCTTCCAGAACGGCACGAATCGCGGCGATGCGCGCTTCCAGGTTCCGGCGCGCCAGTTCCGGATCGGCATCGAACAGGGAAACTTCGAAATCGATCTCGCCGAGGTCCGGCGCCACATAAGTAAAACCTGTGCCGCTGGTGTGAATGAACGGGTAATCGGGAAACTCGGCGGCGCCCGCCTGGCAGGCCAGGGCGAGCAAAACAGCAGCGAGGGCAAGACGCTTTGGCATGAGATCTCCTGTTAGACAAGGCTGTCTATATTATTTCCTGCGGTGCCAATAAACAAGCCGGCTGCCCTGAGACAAATATGTAGACATCACTGTCTACATAATCTATGCTGGGGCGAAACCGTGGAGAATTCAATGAGCACCGCCATTCCCAAGCCAACCGCCG
>JAQGNM010000411.1 GCA_028291845.1 Massilia sp.
GCCGGCCGAACCGCCGCCGACGATGACGATCTGTCTCAGAGGTGAAGAATCCATATGGCCCGAAAAATTGGCGAAGCGCCGGAAAGTCTAACCGAAAACGGCCGCTGAACATCAGCGGCCGCCACTGGAACATCAAGCTCCCGGTCAGAACTTGTAGCGCGCTCCCACCATGTAGCGCGGTCCGGACTGGGTCGCGTACAGCACTTCGGTCTTGTTGCGGCCGTGGACGCGCGAAGTTTCGTTGGTCAGGTTGATCGCCTCGACCTGGAAACTCAGCTTGTCGGTGTATGCGTAGGTGACCGACACGTCGAGCTGGCCGTAGGCCTCGGTGTACTGGGGGTTCGGCCCGGCGCTGTCGAACGTAGACGACAAGAACTCGCCGCGCCAGTTGTAGGCCGCGCGGGCAGTCCACTTGGCGTTCTCGAAGATGCCGACCAGGTTGGCCGAATTCGACAATCCCAGCAGCGCGAACTGCTCGGTGGCCACCGCGTTGTTGTACTTCAGGCCCGAGTGCACCCAGGTGTAGTTGGCCTGGACGCCGAAGCCGCTGTTGCCGAACATGTGCTGCAGGTTGACTTCGGCGCCGTGCAGGCTGGCGTCCTTCTGGTTGGCGAAGGAGTTGATGCGGAAGTCGGCGACGGGATCGCTTGCCTGGCCGACGATGGTGCCGGTGGCATTGCCGTTGACTTCGGGGCCGGGCGTCACGCCAGGGGCGGTCGGGTGGCGGCGGAAAATGAAATTGCGGATGCATACCGTGTCGTTGCCGCAGCCGCTGGCCGACGCCTCGTTCCACAGCGCGCCGCCGACCGGCGTGTGCAGGTTGAACGGCTGTGCGGTGAAGGTGGTCTGGCCGGCGTAGTCCTTCAGATCCTTGTGGAACAGGCCCAGCGAGGCGAAGCTCTGCCTGGCGTAGTACCACTCGACCGACAGGTCGAGGTTCTTCGACTTGACCGGTTTGAGGGCCGGATTGCCTTGCGAGCCGGTGCCGCCGTTGATGCGCGCCAGCGAGTCGAGCGTCTGGCCGCCCTGGATCTGGTCGTAACGGGGACGGCCGATGGTCTGACCGTAGCTGGCGCGGATCTTGACGTCCTTGCGCACGTCGATATCGAAGTCCACGCTCGGCAGCACATTGGTGTAGCTGCCGGTCAGGTTGGTGAAGTTCGGATCGCCGAAGGCAACCGAAAATTCATTGGCCGAGGTCATGGTGATGCTGGTGGCGATCGGTACCAGCGCGCTCGATGTCACGTCGGTCTTTTCGTAGCGCACGCCGATCCCGGTGTGCATCGGCATGGCGGTATCCCAGTCGGTATTGAGCTGGATGTAGCCGCTCCTGGTCTTTTCGGTGGTGCGGCGGTCGGTATCGAAGGTCGTCTTGGGCAGGTACAGGGCCGGCAGGCCGGAAGCCTTGGCGGCCGTCTGGCGCACCTGGTCGAAGTTGAACGTGTAGAACTGGTTGAACAGTTTCGAGCTGCCGCTGCCGTCGATCTGGTCGAAGTACTGGCGGATGGTGTCGGCATGCCACAAGCTGCTCGGGTAGTCGCTGGCCTTGGTGGCGCCGCCCCAGGTGTCGTCGCGCTGCTGGTTGGAGAAGGCGGAGCGGTTGTCGATCTTGTTGGCGGCCAGGCCGAAATTGAGCATCGACGAATCGCGCACTTTCCAGTGGCCGCCGGCCTGGACCTGTTCGACCTGGCCTTTCATGTAGCCGTTCTGGAAGGTCGAACCGGTCACTTGCTGGCCGGCCCGCACGAAATCGGCGCCCTCGATCGACAGCACCGGAAAGTCGTGGCTGAAGTCGGCGCTGGTGGTGCCGCGCGAGAAGCTGGCGGTGCCGAGCGTGTTGTTCGAGCCGAACGGGCTGTCCGCTTTCGATTCGGCGGTCGAGCGGTGAACGTCGAAGTCGAGCTTCAGGCCTGGCGTGGCTTTCCACGCCAGGTTGATGCCGATGTCCTGGTTCTTCGTCCTGGTGGCGAAGTCGGCGCCGCCCATTGCGATGTCGCTGTTGGCGGGGTTGATGATCTCGGTGTACACCAGCGGCCCGGCCACCGGGCCATTGGTCCAGGTGCTGGTCGACGGACCGAAGTTGAACCACGCGGAGATGTCGTTGCGCTTGGTCTGGATCTTGTTTTCCGAGTAGGTGTAGTCGAGCGTGGTGATCAGCTCCTTGACCGGGGCGAATTGCAGGGTCAACTGCCCGTTGGTGCGCTGGCGCTTGATGCCGGTCATGCTGTAGTTGAGATTCTGCGGCACCGAATAGAGGTCGTTCGGACCTGGGCGGTTGGTGATGCCGGCCGCGCCCGGCGTGCCGGCCTGCGGAATGGTACCCCAGTTGTTTTCATCGCCGCGGAACGGCCCGCGCCAGCCGCTCGAGACGGACGCCTGGTTGTAGCCCGAATTGCGCTCCTGGTAGCTGCCGGAGACGGCGATGCCGAAGCGGCCATCGGCCGAGGTATTGCTGTAGATGCCGGAGATCTCAGGCGTGCCCGATTTGCTGGCCTTGACGTCGCCCGGCAGATTGCTGTTCGAGGTGTCGTGGACGCCCTTGATACCGATCGACGATTGCAGGCCGGGACGCTCGAGCGGACGGGCCGTCATCACGTTCAGGGTGGCGCCGATGCCGCCGGTAGGGGAGTCGGCGCGGCTGGTCTTGTACACCTGGATTTGCGAAATCGCTTCCGAGGCGATGTTGGCGAAGTCGAACGAGCGCCCGTTCAGGTCGCCCAGGTTGGAGGTCGCCATCTGGCGGCCGTTGAACAGCACCAGGTTGAAGTCGGGGCCGACGCCGCGCACGGTGACCTTCTGGCCTTCGCCGTTGTTGCGGTCGATCGACACGCCGGAAATGCGCTGCAGCGCTTCAGCCAGGTTGGTGTCGGGGAATTTGCCGATGTCTTCGGCGACGATGCCGTCGACGATGCCGTCGGAATTGCGCTTGAGGTTGAGCGAGGACTGCAGGCTGGCGCGCAAGCCGCTGACGACCACGGTTTGCACTTCGCCGCTCACCGGGCTGAGGTCGGCGCCGCCGGTGCTCTGGGCGTGGGTAAGTCCTGGGGTGACGAGCGCCGCGCAGGCACTGGCTACCGCGAGGCTGAGTAAAGAACGCTTTGCCTTTGGATATTGCATCTTGTCTCCTGAATTATGAATGCCGGCATGCTCGCTGGTGGTCATGGCTGCCGGTTTGCTGTTACCCGTAAATCGTGCCTCGCTGCTTCGCCTCGCTTTCTTTGGAATGGAAACGTTTCCATCCAAGCTTTCGTGAATATTATGTTCAGTGAAAATGATTGTCAATCGATTATTGCTATCAACATGCTGAAGCCGCCATCGGATGTACCCACGGCGTGTTTGGAAACCTTTCCAATCGGTCGAGCCGAATATAGCACCCTTGTATTTTTGAAGTCAATTCGCAGCGCCGCATGGGCGCGTCGATTGGCCCGCGCGGCGAGCGGCCTGCCAGAATGGACGGGGCCGGTAAAAAATATTTTTGCCACTGTTGCGTTTTCGCCAGTGGCGAGCCGCCGAAACCCGCAATCGCCGCCACCGCCGCAGCGAATCGTGGCAAAGTTCGGGCGAGCACAAGCGTTGACATGTATTTTCAGCCAGTGCTATAGTCGGGTCAGCAAAATGGGAACGTTTCCACTTGCGCCAGAATAGAGCGGGCCACAGGTTCGCCGGACAGGAGACACGATGCACCGAATTCGCACGACCGCGCTGGCGGGCGCTTTGCTGGCGGCCGCCGGCTTGGCGCAGGCGGCCGCCGCAGCAGCTCCGGCCGCTCCTGCCGCCGCCGGCGCCGGTCCCACCGCCGAAGTGATCCACTGGTGGACCTCGGGCGGCGAATCGGCCGCCATCAAACAGGTGGCGCAGGCTTACCGCGCCGCCGGCGGCACCTGGATCGACACCGCGATCGCCGGCGGCGACCAGTCGCGCGCCGTCACCATCAACCGCATCGTCGGCGGCAATCCGCCCACCGCCGCCCAGTTCAACACCTCCAAGCAGTTCCTCGACGTGATCGAGCAGGGCATGCTCAACAACGTCGACGACGTCGCCGCCCGCGAGCGCTGGGACCAGCTGCTGCCGGCGCCGATCGTCAATGTCATCAAGGTCAAGGGCCACTGGTACGCGGTGCCGCTGAACATCCACATGCAAACCTGGATCTGGTACTCGCAGGCGGCGTTCACCAGGGCCGGCATCACCAGGGAGCCGGCCACCATGGACGAACTGTTCGCCGCGCTCGACAAACTCAAGGCTGCCGGCATCGTGCCGTTGGCGCACGGCGGCCAGGCCTGGCAGGAGACGGTGCTGTTTTCCGCCATCCTCGCCAACCTGGGTGGGCGCGAGCTGTATCTGTCGGTGATTCGCGACCGCGACCAGAAGGCGGTCGCTTCCGAGGCTTTCAAAAAAGTGCTGCTGGCTTTTAAACGCATGCAAAGCTACACCGATGCGGGCGCGCCGGGCCGCAACTGGAACGACGCCACCGCCATGGTCATCCGTGGCAAGGCCGGCGTGCAGATCATGGGCGACTGGGCCAAGGGCGAGTTCAGCGCCGCCAGGCAGACTGCCGGCAAGGATTACGGTTGCATCGCCGGCCTGGGCGCGACCGTTCCCTACCTGATCCAGGGCGACGTTTTCGTGTTCCCGAAAACCGCCAACCCCAACGCGGTAAAGGCGCAAAAGCTGCTGGCCAGCGTGGTGGTGGCGCCAGCCACCCAGCTCGCCTTCAGCCAGCTCAAAGGCTCGATCCCGGTGCGCATGGATGTCGATGCGAGCAAACTCGATGCCTGCGCCCAGAAGGGCATGGCGGTCATGCGCGACAAATCGCGCCAGATCGGCGTCACCGAGGTGTACCTGACGCCCGACCAGAACGGCGCCATCCAGGACGTGTTGACGGCATACTGGAACACCGCCATGCCGGTCGAGAAGGCGCAAAAGAATTTCGCCGCGGCGCTGCGCAACTGAACCGCCGATGCGCGCACCCCCATTGCCGGCGCCGGCGCCGCCGAAGTCGCTGATGTCGTATGCCGCCCTGCTGCCGATGGCGGTTACCGTGCTGCTGGCCTATGTCGGCAGCGTGCTGTGGACCCTGCGCACCTCGTTTACCAATTCGCGCACCTTCGCCTCCAGCGAATTTATCGGCCTGGCCCAGTACCAGCGCCTGTTCGACAACGAGCGCTGGCTGCTGTCGCTGCATAACCTGGCCATCTACGCGGTACTGTTCATCGCCGCCTGCCTGATCATCGGCACCCTGCTGGCGATCTTCATCGACCAGCACGTGACCGGGGAAGGGGTGTTGCGCACCGTCTTCCTGTACCCGTACGCGATGAGTTTTGTCGCCACCGGCCTGGTATGGCAATGGATGCTGACGCCCGCCAACGGCTCCTTCGCGCCCGACTGGATCGTCGACCAGGATATGGTGATCTACACGGTGGTATTGGCCGGCGTGTGGCAGGCCTCCGGCCTGGTGATGGCGCTGCTGCTGGCCGGCCTGCGCGGCGTCGACCCTGAAATCTGGAAGGCGGCGCGGCTGGACGGCATCCCCGCCTGGCGCGTCTACCTGTCGATCGTGCTGCCGATGCTCGGGCCCAGTTTCGCCACCGTGCTGCTGCTGCTCGGCACCGGCGCCGTCAAACTGTACGACGCCGTCGTCGCCATGACCCAGGGCGGCCCCGGCACGGCCAGCGAAGTGCCGGCCAAGTTCATCATGGACCACCTGTTCTTGCGCTCGAATATCGGCCTGGCCTCGGCGGCGGCGATGGTGCTGCTGGCGCCGGCGCTGGCGGTGCTGCTGCCGTATGCGTATGGACGCAGCCGCAGGAGGGCGCAGTGAAGCGTGCTCTTACCCCCCGGGTTGCGCGGGTCGGCATCTACGCCTTCCTGTTCGGGGCCGCGCTGTTTTTCCTGCTGCCGCTGTACGTGATGCTGACCACCTCCTTCAAGACCATGGACCAGATCCGCGCCGGCGGCATTTTTGCCCTGCCGCTTTCGTTCACCATCGAGCCGTGGCGGCTGGCCTGGAGCGAAGTGTGCACCGGCGCCGCCTGCGAGGGCGTGCGCGCCGGCTTCTGGAATTCGGTGGCGATCACCGTGCCCGCCACCGTCCTGCCGATCGCCATCGGCGCGGTGAACGGCTACGCGCTGTCGTTCTGGCGCCCGCGCGGCGCCGGCGCGCTGTTCGCAATCCTGCTGGCCGGCGCCTTTATTCCCGTCCAGGTGATGCTGTACCCGATGGTGCGCATGATGGCGGCGATCGGCGTGTTTGGGTCGCTGCCGGCGATCGTGCTGGTGCATACGGTGTTCGGCATGCCCTTGATGACCTTATTGTTCCGTAATTATTATGCGGGCGTGCCGCACGAATTGTTCCAGGCGGCGCGCATCGACGGCGGCGGTTTCTGGCGCATTTTCCTGCAGGTGATGCTGCCGATGTCGGCGCCGATCATCGTCGTCGCCGCCATCATGCAGGTGACCGGGGTGTGGAACGACTATATTCTCGGCCTGGTGTTTGCCGGCCGCGACAACCTGCCGATGACGGTGCAGCTCAATAATGTGATCAACACTACCACCGGCACCCGCCTGTACAACGTCAACATGGCGGCCACCATCCTGACCGCGCTGGTGCCGCTGCTGGTGTATTTTCTGTCCGGGCGCTGGTTCGTGCGCGGTATCGCCGCCGGCGCCGTGAAGGGTTAATCGAGATGGCCAAGGTCGTACTGCATAATTTGTCGATCACCCTGGGCGGCAACCAGGTCATCCGCGAACTCGATCTGGATATCCACGACGGCGAGTTCCTGGTGCTGCTGGGGCCCTCCGGCTGCGGCAAATCGACCCTGCTGCACAGTATCGCCGGCCTCAACGAGGTCGCCGGCGGCAGCATCGCCATCGGCGGGGTCGACATGACCGGGGTCGATCCGAGCCGGCGCGGCATCGGCATGGTGTTTCAGTCCTACGCCCTGTATCCCACCATGACGGTGGAGAAGAACATGAGCTTCGGCGCCCGCATCGCCGGCCTGCCGAAAACCGAAGTGGCCGCGCGGGTCGCCCGCGCGGCCGAGATGCTGCAGCTGACCGACTACCTCAAGCGCAAGCCGGGCCAGCTGTCCGGCGGCCAGCGCCAGCGCGTGGCGATCGGCCGCGCGCTGGTGCGCGAAGCGGCGGTGCTGCTGTTCGACGAGCCGCTGTCGAACCTGGACGCCAAGCTGCGCGCCCAGCTGCGGCGCGAACTGAAATTGCTGCACCAGCGCCTGAACGCCACCATCATCTACGTCACCCACGACCAGGTCGAGGCGATGACCCTGGCCAGCCGCATCGTCGTCATGCAGGCGGGGCAGGTACAGCAGATCGGCACCCCGGCCGAGGTCTACGAGCGGCCCGCCAACCTGTTCGTGGCCGGCTTTCTGGGCGCGCCATCGATGAATTTCATCGCCGGCGAAGTGGACGCCTACGGATTTTTTCGCGCCGATGCGGGCGCCAGGTCCTTGTATGTGAAGCTGCGCCACGACCTGCCGCGCCGCGCGGTGCTGGGTGTGCGGCCCGAGCACATCGCGATCGCCGGCGCGGCAGGTCATGGCGGCGCCTTGCAGGGCACGGTGGCGCTGGTCGAACCGATGGGCAACCACCAGGTGGTGTGGATCGACTGCGCCGGCCGGCAGCTGTCCTGCATTGTGTCCGAGCAGCGCCAGTTCGCACCCGGCGACGCCGTCGGCTTCGACATCGACGCCGCGCGCGTCTCCTTGTTCGATCCGGACAGCGGAAAGGCTTTATCATACGGGGTCGACGCGCTTGAAACCCTCGCAGCGCCCATCGGCGCACTTACTTTGGATTGAAACTGTGGCCACTATCAAGGATGTAGCCCGCCTCGCGGGCGTCGGACTGGGCACCGCCTCCCGCGTCGTCAGCGGCAAGGGATCGGTGTCGCCGGCCACGCTCGAAAAAGTCAAAAAGGCGATCGAGGAGCTCGATTTTCGGCCGTCGCACGCGGCCCGCTCGCTGCTCTCGGGCAGCAGCCGGATGGTCGGCGTGTATATTCCGGTCTTGTCGGGCACCTTTTACACGCCGATCCTGCAGATCATCGACACCGAACTGCGCGCCGCCGGCCTGCACATGGTGGTGGCCTTCGGGGTCGGCCTGGGCGACGAGCGGCGCCAGGCCATCGAAGGCATCGAATTTCTGATGGAGCGCGGTTGCGACGGCCTGATCGTCATGACCGGCGCGCTGCAAAACGACGACGTCGCCGCCCTCGGCGTCAAGCAAAGCGAGATGGTGGTGCTCAACCATGCGTTCGATGCCATCGCCGACCAGTGCTTCACGGTCGACCACACCCTGGGCGGGCGGCGTGCGGCGCGCACGCTGCTCGATTTCAAGCACCGCGACATCGCCGTGATTGCCGGGCCATCGCGGCTGGCCGACAGCGTGGCGCGCATTGCCGGCTTCATGGCCGAGCTGAGCGAGAACGGCGTCGACACCGCCGGCATGTGGATCGCCGAGAGCGACTTTTCACCGGCCGGCGGCTGGAAGGCGGCCAAGGAACTGGTCGAGTCGGGCAAACAGGTCAGCGCCCTGTTTTGCGCCAACGACGAGATGGCGGTGGGGGCGCTCAGCTACTTCCAGGAGGCCGGCATCCGTGTGCCGCACGACCTGTCGGTGATCGGCTACGACGACACCCCCAGCGCCGAGTTTTCGGCGCCGCGCCTGACTTCGGTGCACATGCCGTGGCGCGAGATGACCCTGGCCGGCGTCAACGCGCTGCTGAACCGCTGCTACGGGCTCGAGCGCCCGGTGACGCGCGAGTTTCCGGTGACGATGACTTTAAGGGCGTCGCTGGCGCAGGCCGGGCCACGTCAGGCCGGGCCACGTCAGGCACCGCGCCAGGCCGCGCCGCGCAAGAAAGCATGAGGAACGCGGCGCATTTTTTTTATGATGGCACTGGAAACCTTTCCAATTGTGGCGCCAATCTGGCAGAATTACTCAACCCTTATTTATCGACCCCATGACGACTTCAATCCGCCCTCCGTTCGTGCCGCCCGTCCGCGGCGACTTCGCCAGCGACTTCTTGTGGGGCAGCGCCACCTCCGCGTACCAGATCGAGGGCGCAGCGCTGGAAGACGGCCGGGTCGAATCGATCTGGGACCGCTTCTGCGCCACCCCCGGCAAGGTGGCCGACGGCGCCACCGGGGCGGTGGCCTGCGACCACTACCACCGCTGGCCGCAAGACCTCGACCTGGCGCGATCGATGGGGATGCAAGCCTACCGCTTCTCGATCGCCTGGCCGCGCATTTTTGCCAAAGTCGGCGCCGCGCCCAATCAAAAGGGGCTCGATTTCTATTCGCGCCTGGTCGACGGCATGCTCGAACGGGGCCTGCAGCCATGGGCCACCCTGTACCACTGGGACCTGCCGCAGTACCTGCAGGACGGCGGCGGCTGGAACGCGCGCGCCACCGTCGACGCTTTTCTGCACTACGTCGATACCGTCACGCGCCGGCTGGGCGACCGGGTGAAACACTGGATCACCCATAACGAGCCGTGGTGTACCGCCATCATCGGCAATTACGAGGGCTTGCACGCGCCCGGCCTCACCGACTTCAAGACAGCGCTGCAGGTGTGCCACCACGTGCTGCTCTCGCACGGCAAGGCGGTGCCGCTGATCCGCGCCAATGTGCCGGCGGCGCAGGTGGGCATCGCGCTCAGCCTGCACCCGCTGCGCCCGGCCAGCGCCAGCCTGGAGGACGCCGCCGCGCTGGCGCGCCACGACGGCCTGCGCTACCGCTGGTTCCTCGACCCCTTGTTCGGCCGCGGCTACCCGCAGGCCACCCTCGACCAGGTGGGCGCAGCGGCGCCGACGGTGGAGCAGGGCGACATGGACGCCATCGCCGTGGCCACCGATTTCCTCGGCGTAAACTACTATTTTCCGGAGACGGTCAAGGACGCGCCAGGCCACGGCCCGTTAGAGGCCGCCGTGGCCGCGCCGCCGCTCGAGGCCGAAACCACCGCGCTCGGTTGGCCGGTCGCGCCCGAAGGCTTGAGCGAACTGCTGCTGCGCATCGAGAACGATTACCACCCGGGTCCGATCTATATCACCGAGAACGGCTCCTGCTATGACGACGAGGTGGGCGCCGATGGCGCGGTCGACGACCTGGCGCGCCGCGCCTATCTTCAGCGCCACCTGGCGGCGCTGAAGGACGCCATCGACGGCGGCGTGCCGGTCAAGGGATATTTTGCCTGGAGCCTGATGGACAATTTCGAATGGGCCGAAGGCTACCGCCGTCGTTTCGGCCTGGTGCACGTCGATTACGCCACCCAGCGCCGGACCGTCAAGGCAAGCGGCAAATGGTATGGCGAATTTTTGCTGGAAAAATGAGCGATGCCGCGCTTTCCGGTTGACTGCGTGATTGTTTGAGATCAGAATTGGAATCGTTTCCAACGGGTGCCGCAATCCCTGGCGAAGCGCCGCATGGATCGCCTTCAAACCAATAATAACGACGAGACAAAGCATGAAATTCGACTTGCGTCCCCTGGCCGTGGCGTGCGCGCTGGCCTGCGCCAGCTTCGCTGCCGCCGCTGCCGCCACCGACTGGCCGGCCGTCCAAAGCACGATCCGCCCTGACGCCGCGCTCGAGGCGCGCGTGGCCGCCATCGTCAAGGGCATGACCCTGGCGCAGAAAATCGGCCAGATGACCCAGCCCGAGATCAAGAGCGCCTCGCCGGAGGACGTGCGCAAGTACTATCTGGGCTCGGTGCTCAATGGCGGCGGCAGCTGGCCGAACAATAACAAGCACGCTGCGGCGGCCGACTGGGTGGCGCTCGCCGACCGCTACCACGACGCTTCGATGGCGACCGACATGGCGGTGCCGGTGCCGCTGGTGTGGGGCATCGACGCCATCCACGGCAACAGCAATGTGTACGGCGCCACGCTATATCCCCACAATATCGGCCTGGGCGCGGCGCGCGATCCGCAACTGGTCCGACAAATCGGCGCCGCCACCGCCAGGGCGGTGCGCGCAACCGGCATCGCCTGGGTGTTCGGCCCCACCATCGCGGTGGTGCGCGACGACCGCTGGGGGCGCACCTACGAAAGCTTTTCCGAGAACCCGGCACTGGTGGCGAGCTACGCCGGACCCTACGTCGCCGGTTTGCAGGGGACGTTCAAGGATGACGCCAGCGTGATCGCCACCGCCAAGCACTTTATCGGCGACGGCGGCACCGACCAGGGCAAGGACCGTGGCGTCACCAAGGCGAACCTGGCGCAGATGATCGGCATCCACGGGGCCGGCTACGCCCCGGCGCTGGCGGCAGGCGCGCAAACGGTGATGGCCTCGTTCAACAGCTGGAACGACGTCGCCGGCGGCACCGACTATGGCAAGATGCACGGCAGCCGCGCGCTGCTCACCGATGTCCTGAAAACCAGGATGCGCTTCGACGGCTTTGTCGTCAGCGACTGGAACGGCATCGGCGAAGTGCCCGGCTGCCGCGACGACAGCTGCGCCCAGGCGATCAATGCCGGTATCGACATGATCATGGTGCCCGATGCCTGGCGTGCGTTCATCGCCAACACCATCGCCCAGGTGGAAAAGGGCGAGATTCCGATGGCGCGCATCGACGACGCCGTCACCCGCATCGTGCGGGTCAAGCTGCGCGCCGGCTTGTTCGGCCGACGGCCCTCTAACAACCCCTTGGCCGGCCAGGACGCCGCCCTGCAGGACCGGGCGCTGGCGCGGCGCGCGGTGCGCGAGTCGCTGGTGCTGCTCAAGAATGATATTGCAGTGCTGCCGCTGGCCCCGGGCAAAAAAATCCTGGTGGTCGGCAAAAGCGCCGACAACCTGCCCAATCAAACCGGCGGCTGGTCGCTGACCTGGCAGGGCAGCGACAACGTCAACGCCGATTTCCCCAATGCCGCCTCGATCCTGGCCGGCATCAGGCAGGCGGCCGGCAGCGCCAACGTCGTCCACAGCATCGACGGCAAGGATGTCGACGGCAAGGATGTCGACATCAAGCGTTTCGACGCCGTCATCGCCGTCATCGGCGAGCGCCCGTATGCGGAAGGCGACGGCGACATCGGCCCGGCCGCCACCTTGCGCCACAGCAGCCGCTACCCGGAAGACCTGGCGGTGCTGCAGGCGGTGGCGGGAAAAGGCAAACCTGTGCTCACCGTGTTCGTCGCCGGCCGGCCCCTGTTCGTCAACGACCTGCTCAATTTGTCCGACGTGTTTGTCGCCGCCTGGCTGCCGGGCAGCGAAGGGGGCGGCATCGCCGACGTGCTGTTCGCCGGCCCCGCCCACGCCGATTTCCGCGGCAGACTGAGCTTTTCGTGGCCCAAAACCAGCTGCCAGAGCGCATTGAATGTCGGCGACGCCGGCTATGCTCCGCTGTTCGCCTACGGTTACGGTTTGCGCGCCGGGCAGCGCTCGAAGCTGGGGCAGCTCGACGCCAGCTATCCGGCCGGCGGCTGCGGCGTCAGCAACAGCCTGCCGATCCACGGCCAGGCCGACCGCGCCAGCTTTCCCTTGTCGATCACTGGTGGTGGCAAAACGGTGCCATTGGGAGCCGACTTGAACGCGACATTCAGCGCGCCCGGCATCAGCGTGCAGACCACGCAGATCAACACCCAACAGGATGCGCGCCTGGCCACCTGGAGCGGCCCGGCCACCTTCGAGGCGCGCGGCGCCAGGCCGCTGGTGCTGCCGCCAAAGATGGCCGGCGATGGCGTGCTGCGCTTCGACACCATCGTCGGCAGCGCGCCCGCCGGCCTGGTCAGCATCGGCATGCTGTGCAGCCGCGGCTGCGGTACGCCAGTGCCGGCGACAAGCCTGTTCGCGCGGCTGGCCGGCAAGGGCAAGCAGACCGTCAAGATTCCGCTGGCCTGTTTTACGGCGCGCGGCGCGGACCTGGCGGCGCTCGACGTGCCTTTTTCGGTGACGGCCGACGCGCCGTTCGCGGCCTCGTTCGCCAACATCGAGCTGTTGCAAGGGGCGGCGGGCGACGCCGATACGCTGCGCTGCGAGGACTTGCAATGAGAGCAGCGCCTCAGCATCGGCATCAACACCCGCGGCTGCTGGCCGACATCGGCGGCACCAATGCCCGCTTCGCCCTGCAGGTGGGCGGCGCCTTCGCCGCCATCGACGTGCTCTCCTGCGCCGAGCATGCGACCCTGGGCGACGCCATCGACGCCTACCTGACGCGCGCCGCCGGCGCCGGCCACGACGTCGGCGCAGTACGCCACGCCGCCATTGCGATCGCCAACCCGGTCGAGGACGACCTGGTGCGCATGACCAACCACCACTGGAGCTTTTCGATCGCCCGCCTGCGCGCCGACCGCGGTTTCGACACCCTGCTGGTGGTCAACGACTTCGCCGCGTTGGCGATGTCGCTGCCGTTTTTTGCGCGAGGAGCAGCGCCAGCAAATCGGCGCCGGCGACGCCATGATCAAAGTCGCCGGAAAACCGATCGGCTTGATCGGCCCCGGCACCGGCCTCGGCGTGTCCGGTGTGGTGCCGTGCGCCGGTGGCGGCTGGACTGCGCTGGCGGGCGAGGGCGGCCACGCCAGCTTCGCGCCGAATAATGAGGACGAATTGCGCATCCTGCAGTTTTTCTGGCGCGATTTCGGCTACAGCCACGTGTCGGCCGAACGGCTGCTGTCGGGCATGGGCCTGGAAGCGATGCACCGGGCACTGTCGGGCGAGCGCCTGGGCGCCGCCGACATCACCAGGCAGGCGCTGGCCGGCAGCGGCGCAGCAGCCGTGCGCACGGTGAACTGCTTCTGCGGTGTGCTCGGCAGCGTGGCCGGCAACGTCGCCCTGACCCTGGGGGCCACGGGCGGCATGTATATAGGAGGTGGTATCGTACCGCGTCTGGGACCGCTGTTCGCGGCGTCGTCGTTCCGGCGCCGCTTCGAAGACAAGGGCCGCCTGTCGGGCTACCTGGCGCGCATCCCGACCTACCTGATCACCGAGCAGTACCCGGCGCTGGTCGGCGTGGCGGCCATGCTGGCCGCCAGAATCGATCCGGACACTAATAAGGAATAAACATGGAAACCGCAGTCAAACCCGCAACGCATGGCGCCGCCGATAATGAATTGGGCCAGCGCTCGCACGGCAGCGCCCTGGTGATCGTCACAATCCTGTTTTTCATGTGGGGCCTTCTGACCTCGCTCAACGACGTCCTCATCCCGCACCTCAAAGCCATCTACACGCTCAGCTATCTGCAGGCGATGCTGGTGCAGTTCTGCTTTTTCGGCGCTTATTTTCTGGTGTCGATTCCGGCCGGCGCGCTGATTCGCCGCATCGGCTACCAGAAGGGCGCCGTCACCGGCCTGTTGATCGCCGCCGCCGGCTGCGCGCTGTTTTATCCGGCGTCGCAAAGCGGCTATGCCCTGTTCCTGTTTGCCTTTTTTGTGCTGGCCTCGGGCATCACCATCTTGCAGGTGGCCGCCAATCCCTACGTCACCGTGCTGGGGCCTGCGGCGACGGCATCGAGCCGCCTCACGCTGACCCAGGCATTCAATTCGCTCGGCACCGCGGTCGGCCCGTTTGTCGGCGGCATGCTGATCTTATCGGTGGGGGCGCTGGCCGCAGACCAGTTGGCCGCGCTGCCGGCCGCCGAGCAGGCTGCCTATAAAGCGCGCGAAATCGCCACCGTGCAGGGCCCGTACCTGGGCCTGGCCGCGGCGCTGGCGGTGCTGGCGCTGGCTTTTGCGGCCGCCCGCCTGCCGAAGATCGTCCACGCGGCGGACGACGTCGGCAGCGACAATGGTAACCCTGATGGCCGCGGCGGCGCACTGGCGCACCGCCACCTGCTGTGGGGCGCGCTGGCGATTTTCCTTTATGTCGGCGGCGAAGTGAGCATCGGCAGCTTCCTGGTCAATTTTCTCGGTGACGGCAGCGTCGCCGCCATGCCGGCCGCCACCGCCGCCAAGTACGTCAGCCTGTACTGGTTCGGCGCCATGGTCGGCCGCTTCATCGGCTTTGCCGTCATGCGCACCATCAGCCCCGGCAAGACCCTGGCATTCAACGCCTGCCTGGCCATTGCCCTGGTATTGACGGCGATGTTCGCCAACGGCGGCGTCGCCATGTGGGCGATCCTCGCCGTCGGCCTGTGCAACTCCATCATGTTCCCGACGATTTTCAGCATGGCGCTGCACGGCCTGGGCAAATATACCGGCCAGGGCTCGGGCATCCTGTGCATGGCCATCGTCGGCGGCGCGCTGGTGCCGTTCGCCCAAGGTCTGCTGGCCGACACCATCGGCTTGAAGATCAGCTTCGTGGTGCCGGCGCTGTGCTACGCCTTCATCGTGTTTTTCGGCCTGAAGTACGCCAATCTGCATAAAACCACCATCCACCCGTAACAGCGCCGCGGAGCCGCGATGAACACCACCGAGATTTTTTTGCTGGCGATGTTGTTGATCTTTTCGATCCCCTACCTGGTCTGGCGGTTCGCGAACCTCGATTACTGGGCGCCGCTGGTGGTGGTGCAGATCATTTGCGGCATCCTGCTCGGACCCGGCGTGCTGGGGCGCGCCTATCCCGAGTACTACCAGTTCGTCTTCAATCCGGCCGTGATCGGGGCTCTGAACGGCATCGCCTGGTGGGCGGTGATGCTGTTCGTGATGATCGCCGGGGTCGAACTCGATCTGGCCAAGGCCTGGCAACACCGCAAGGAGAGCGCCGTCACCGCCGGCCTCGCGCTGGGCGTGCCGATGGTGGCCGGCAGCGCGGTGGGCCTTGGCCTGCTCGGCTACGCCGGCTGGATGGGCTCGAAGGCGCTGTCGTGGCAGTTCGTGCTGGGGGTCGGCATGTCGTGCGCCGTCACCGCCTTGCCGATCCTGGTGCTGCTGCTGGAAAAGCTCGAGATCCTGCGCCAGCCGATCGGCCAGCGCATCCTGCGCTACGCCAGCATCGACGACATCGCCATCTGGGGCGTGCTTGCCCTGATTTTGCTGGACTGGGAGCGGGTCGGCCGCCAGCTTGGCTTTTTGCTGGCGTTCGCCGTCGCCACCATATTGTTCCGCCGCCTGATGGTGCGCATCGCCGCCGCCGACCGCTGGTACGCCGCCCCGATCTGGCTGGCCGCCTGCGCCTTCGGCGCCGACTGGTCCGGCCTGCACTACATGGTCGGCGCCTTTCTCGCCGGGGTGGTGATGGAAGCAGCGTGGTTCGACCAGGCCAGCATGGACCTGCTGCGCAAGCACGTGCTGATCGTGCTGATGCCGGTATTTTTCCTCAGCACCGGCCTGCGCACCAACTGGGAGACGGGCGGCGCCGCGGTGTTCGTGGCCGCCTTTGTTCTTCTCGTCGCCTCGGTGGGCGGCAAGCTGCTCGGTACCCACCTCGCCGGCAAGATCCTCAAATGGGAGCCGGGCGAGGCCGGCATCGTCGGCTGGCTGCTGCAGACCAAGGCCCTGATCATGATCATCTTCGCCAATGTGCTGCTCGACAAACAGATCATCACCGCCGCGACGTTTACCGCGCTGCTGTTGATGGCGGTGGCCAGCACCATGCTGACCGTGCCGATGGTGTACCC
Organism: Massilia sp.; assembly: GCA_028291845.1. Classification (GTDB taxonomy): domain Bacteria; phylum Pseudomonadota; class Gammaproteobacteria; order Burkholderiales; family Burkholderiaceae_D; genus JAFCUW01. Next base: position 16,498 of record JAQGNM010000411.1, read on the forward strand.
GAAGCTGAACCGCATGCGCCAGCTGATTTTCAGGACCACCTAAATCCAGGCGGATGTATGGTCTAATCCTGCAGACCACGCAACCATCCGCCGTATTTTGTATTCAGCCCTCGTTTCCCTGATCCGTTTTATCGTCCGTGGCCTGCTGTCGCTGCTGGTGATCGCGTCTATCCTGGCGGGCGGGCGCTATCTGCTCGAGCAGGGACGCGCCTTGCGCGCCTCGAACGCCGACATTGCCGCCTTGACGGACGCCGGCGCGAGCGTCGCCGCCGGCAGGGAAGCCTTGCTGGCGATGGCGCAGCGGCGCGCGCTGCTGGCGCAGCAGGATTCGCTGGCCGACATCGACCGCCGTCTGGCGCAGCTGGATCAGCAACTCGCCGCGCCGCGTGAAACCCCGCTTGAAAACTCGATGCTGCTGCGCGGCGTCGATACGCTCGCCGCGCATTACCAAGACCGCCTGCGGCGCGAAGCGGCGCGCCAGGAACAGGCATATCTGCAGCGCCTGCGTGCTTACCTGGTGGCGCTGTCGGGACGCCAGGCGGCGCTGGCCGGGCTGGCGCAACTGCAGGCCCGGCACCGTGATGCGTATGCACAGTACACGCAGCGCAAAACCGAAAAAGAGCGCTTGAGCGCGTTTCAACGGCTGCGCATGGAAACCGGACTGCTGCCAGGTGCGCGCCTGGCCGCCTTGCAGCAAGGTCTCGAGAGCGCCGCCGCCGCCAGCAACGCGGCAGAGGCCGCCGTGCGCGCGCAGCAGCAGGCGATCGAGCGCGTGGGCGCGCCGCTGGCGCGGCCGGATTTCGTCCCCGATCTGCGCGCCCTCGATGCGCTCGATCACGAACTGGCCGCGCGGCTGGCGCAGGCCAGGTCGAGCGCCGGCGCCAACCCGGTGGCGCGCGTGCTGGCGCCGGTTGGGCAGGCGCTGCCGCTGGCGTTGCTGGTGCTGCTGTCGTCGTTGGCCGCCCACCTGCTGGTCAAACTGCTGTTTTATTATGTGCTGGCGCCGCTGGCGGGGCGGCGCCCGCCGATCCGGCTCGAGGCGCCGCCCAAGCCGGTCGCGCGGGTGCGGGCCGCCGCCTCGGCGGTATCGCAAACCATCCGCCTCGAGTCCGGCCAGGAATTGCTGCTGCTGCCCGACTACCTGCAAAGCTCATCGACGGCGTCGATCAAGGACACCCGCTGGCTGCTCGACTGGCGCTGTCCCTGGACCAGCCTGATCGCCGGCATGGTGATGCTCACCCGGGTGCGCACGGCCAGGCCGGACGATGCCATCGTGGTGTCGTCGAACGCCGATCCCTTGAGCGAACTGGCGCTGATCGAGGTGCCGGCCGGCGCCGCTCTGGTGTTTCAGCCGCGCGCTATGGTGGGCATCGTCCACCACGCCGCCACGCCCTTGAACATCGAACGACGCTGGCAGCTGTTGAGCGCCCACGCCTGGCTGACGCTGCAACTACGCTACCTGATCTTTCGCGGCCCGGTGACCTTGATCGCGCGCGGCACGCGCGGCGTGCGGGTAGAGCCGGCCGGAACGGGGCGGCTGATCAGCCAGGCCGCCACGCTCGGTTTCAGTTCGCAGCTCGCCTATGCGACCGCCAGGAGCGCCGCCTTTATCCCTTACTATCTGAACAAGACGCCACTGCTGGACGACCGCTTCGAGGGCGAGGGCGTGTATATATATGCCGAGACCCCGCACGCCGGACGGCGGCGGGGCGGTTTTGTCGGCCGCGGGCTGGAAGGCCTGGCCGACGCGCTGCTGAAGGTGTTCGGGATCTAGGACTGCAGCGCGGCGGCCACCGTGAAGCGTGCGCGCAGATGTTTCGGCCGCTCGATTTCGTCGACGATCGCCACCGCCAGGTCGGCCACCGTGATGCCGGCCGGCTGGCCGCCATCCATCAGCAGCTGGTCGGCGCCGGTCCGGTAGCGGCCGCTGCGTTCGCCCGGCGTCAGCAGCGCGGGCGGACTCAGAAAGGTCCAGTCGAGCACCGTATTGGCGCGCAGGCGGGTGAGGGCGTCGCGCGCGGCGCGCGCACCCGGCACCACCTTGGCCGGCACGTGGTCGATGAAGCCGGCGGTGTCGACCAGCTGCACGCCGGGGGCGACCAGCAGGCTGCCGGCGCCGCCGACCACCAGCAGGCGCTTGACGCCGCCGGCGGCGACGCCCTGCTCGATGGCGGCGCTGCCGACCAAGAATGCATCGTACAGGTCCGGTGCGTCCCAGCCGGGATTGAAGGCCGACACGACCGCGTCTGCTCCCTGCACCGCCGCGGCGACGGCGGCGCAGTCGCGGGCGTCGGCCAGCGCTACCGCCACGCCGGCAGGCATGGCCTTGGCAGGATCGCGCACCAGTGCGGTGACCTGGTGGTCGCGCCGAAGCAGTTCGGCCAGCACGGCGGTGCCGACAAAACCGCTGGCGCCAATCAAAGCTATCTTCATCATCACTTCCTTCATTAAGTAAAGCATCACGATAGCGCGGGACGCGCACTGCGATAAGCGGGGTAAAATCACTATCACTTTGAAGTCAGGCTTACAAATGAAAGACCGTATGGACGACTACAAGCGCTACGCCGTGTTTGCCGCCACCGTCGTCGCCGGCTCGATGAGCGCGGCGGCGCGCCGTCTGGGCATGACGCCGTCGGCGGTCAGCCAGGCCATTCGCGCCCTCGAGCAGCACGCCGGGGTAAGCCTGCTGCACCGCTCGACCCGCAAGCTCACGCTCACCGAGGCGGGCGCGCGCTGCTATCCGCACTGCCGCGCCTTGCTCGACGCCGCCGACGCCGCGCTCGCGTCGCTGGAGACGGCGCGCGACGCGCCGAGCGGGCAATTGCGCATTGCCGCGCCGGTCGGATTTGCCGCCCACATCGCGCCGGCTCTGGCGCCGCTGCTGGCCGAGTCGCCCAATCTCAGCCTGCACCTGCAAGTGGACGACGCCATGATCGACCTGATCGAGCAGCGCATCGACATCGCCATCCGGGTCGGCAAGCTGGCCGATTCGAACGCGGTGGCGCGGCCGCTGTGCGACTTCGAGATGATCGTGTGCGCCGCGCCGGTCTACCTGGAGCGCCACGGCATGCCGCAGTCGCCGGCTGAGCTGGCGGCGCATCACTGGCTGGCGGCGGCGCGCGAGGCGGGCGCGGTGCAGGCCGACGGGTCGGGCCTGCCGGCGCTCGAGCTGCAAATGTGCCGGGCCGGCGACAGCGCCGATGGGGTGCGCGTGCCGGCCGCGGTGCGGGTCGGCATCCGCATTGTCAGCAACAACCAACTGGCCTTGCAGCAGATGTGCGAGCAGGGCCTGGGCCTGGCGCGGCTGGGTCTCGCCGACGTGCTGCCGGCCCTGCAGCGCGGGGCGCTGGTGCGGGTGCTGCCGCATTGGCGCTTTGAACCGTGGCCGGTCAGCGCCGTCACCCAGCGGCGCCAGGGCGAGCCGGTCAAGGTGCGCGCGGCGCTGCAGGCCCTGCAACGCTATTTTGCCGCCGTGGAGGCGCCGATGCCCCTTGTGCCCGGAATAGCCGTCGAGAACCCCTGACTTTTTCAGGCGCACCGGCCGCCGTCGCCGGAATGTGATCAAGCCGCCAAAGTTTTTCCCATAATTGCTTGCCTCCAGCGCAAAAAACGACACTTGCGCATGACACAATATGAATTTTCAATCGCAACTTGATTGCCGCGTGGCAAAATAGCGTCTTTATATGTCGACAAATTCCGCGCCTGGTCGGCGGCGCTTGTCGGACATCTTGGTCCGCCCGGCGGCCTTTTTCGAAACCCTGGATCTATGAAGAACAACCGCTTGGGCGTGGTGCTGATCGTGTCGTCGCTGTTGATGATTACGCTGGTGGTGTGGCTGATGCTGCAGCGCCAGGCCGACGCCCACGCAGCGCAGATCCGCGCGCAGGGGCTGGGCGTGACGCGCTCGCTGAGCGCTTTGCCGATGAGTACCCTGGCGCCCGGCGCCGGCCGCGCGGGCGTGCTCAACTCCTTGTTCGCGTTGCAGGACAATCCCGACTTCGCCTACGCCGCCGTGGTCGCGCCTGGCGGCGCCGCCCTCGCCGAAGTGGCGCGGGCCGGCGCCACCGTGGCGGTGTCGGCGCTGCCGACCGGCACCCCCTCGCTGTTCGGCGAGCGCACCATCGACGGCGCCGCCGGCAGCCGCAGCGTGCGTGAATTTTACGGACCGGTGCTGGAAGAGGGCGTGCTGAAGGGCTTCGTGCGGGTGGCGTATTTCGCGCCCGAGCGCATGCTGACCGGGCGCGACCTGCCGTTTTTCGGCGTGCTGGCGCTGGCGATGTTTTTGCTGGTGCCGCTGGCCTGGCTGCTGATCCGCCGCGAACTGGCGCCGCTGGGGGCGATCGGCGCGCAACTGGGCCAACTGATCGCCGCCACGCAGGAACCCGAAGGGCGGGGCGGCGTGATCGGCGTGCCGCGCGACGCGCGCGACCTGGCCGAGCACCTGCAGCAGTTTCTGCTCAGCGCCAACGCCCGCATCAATGCGCTCGAGCGCGACAGCGTCAAGGCCCTCGCCGACGGCCGCCTGCTCGAATACGGCAGCAACAAGATGCACGCGGTCCTGCACTGCATGCCAGATGGCGTGCTGATCCTGGACCCGTCCGGCGAAATCACTTTCGCCAACAGCAAGATCGAACCGCTGCTGGGCGCCGCCATCGACGCCGTGCTGTCGTCCAACATCGACCAGTGGTGCCGGGATGCGCCGCTGCGCACCCTGCTGGCGCGCTACCGCAGCGACAGCATGGAAGCCGGGCGCCAGGCCGGCGTCGAGTTCTCTCCCGTCGCGGTGCCGCACAAGCGGCTGGTCGCCACCGCGCAGCCGCTGGTGGGCGCCGACGGCGCGATCGCCTTCGGCACCCTGGTGGTGCTGCGCGACGCCACCCGCGAGCACCTGGCCCAGCAGGCCGGCAACGACTTCGTCGCCCACGTCTCGCACGAACTGAAGTCGCCGCTGAACGTCATCGTCATGTACGCCGAGATGCTGCAGGACGCCGCGCCCGACGACCTGGCCATGCGGGTCGAGGCGATCAACGTCATCCAGGACGAAGTGGAGCGGATGGCCGCCCTGGTCAACAACCTGCTCAATGTCAGCAAACTCGAAACCGGCAGCATGAGTCCGGAGCGCCACCGCATCAAGCTCGACGACCTGCTGCGCGACGCCTTCAATCACGCCTTGCCGCGCGCCGAATCGCGCAACATGACGCTGGACCTGCAGGTGCCGCGCGAACTGGCGGCGGTGTCGATCGACAAGGACCTGTTCCGGATCGCCCTCAACAACCTGATGACCAATGCGATCAAGTACAACCGCGACGGCGGCACCGTCTCGCTGATCGCCGAGGAAGGCGACAACGACATCGTGGTCACCGTGCGCGACAGCGGTATCGGCATTCCCCACGAGGACCAGGCGCACATCTTCGAAAAATTCTACCGTGCCCGCGATGGCGAGGCGCAAAGCCGCGGCGGCCACGGCCTGGGGCTGTACCTGGCCTGCCAGATCGTCGAGCTGCACCACGGCCGCATCACCCTCGACAGCGAACCGGGACGCGGCAGCGCGTTCTCGATTCACCTCAAAAAAATGGCCCCGCTGACGGCGGGCATCAACAGCTTGTGAGCAGCTTGTGAGTAGCAAATGACACCAAAACAAGTGCTCGTCGTTGACGACGAGCCCCACGTGATCCGGATTCTGCGCCTGTCGCTGGAAAAGGCCGGCTACAGGGTCGCCAGCGCCAACGACGGCAACGAGGCGCTGGCGGTGATGGCCGACTTCGTCCCCGATGTGATGATCAGCGATATCCAGATGGCCGGCATGGACGGGCGCGAATTGTGCCGCACGGCGCGCGCGCGCTATCCCGATCGCGCCTTTCTGATCCTGGTGATGACCTCGATGACGGCGATGGAGGAGCGGGCCTGGGCGCGCGACCTGCCGAACACCGATTTTCTCGAAAAACCCCTCAGTCCGCGCCAGCTGGTGGCGCGCCTGGCTGCCCACTTTGCCGCGCCGGGCGCGGCCCCGGAGAATATTTGATGGCGACTGCGAGCCTGGCTGAAATCGACTTTCATAAATACCATCGCTGGCTGCGGCGGGTGGCCGGCACCACCAGCCCGGTGGCGCTGTGCGACGCCGGCGGGGGCGTGGTCGCCGGCGACGCCGGTATGGCCGACTGGCTGGCCGCTCTCGGTGCTGGTGGTTTCGCCTGGGCGCTCGATGGCGACGGCATGCAGCGCTTCGATGGCGCCGACGCCAGCTTGCTGTTCGCGCCGGTCATGGCCAAGGCCGCGCTGGTCGGCTTCGTCGCCGTCAAGGCGCCGCTGGCGGCCGGCGAGGGCGCACCGATGGCCTGGGACGTGCTGGCCGAAACGCTGGAAGACGTCTGCGCCGGCATCGCCGACGAACACGTCATGAAAACCGAACTCGACGCCATGGCCAGCGAGCTGTCCGAGCGCTACGAAGAGCTGCACCTAGTGTACGCGATCGACCGCCAGGTGCGCGAGATGAGCCGCGGCGCCGACGTCTTCAAGGGCTTGCTGCAAAGCTGGGCCGAACACATGAACGCGGATGTTGCCGCCTTTGTCCGGCCGGGCGACGGCGTGTGCGTGTCGGCCACCAACCTGTCGGCGCCGATCCACAATCTCGACCTGGTGCTGGTGGAGATGAGAGGGGACCTGTACCGCTTTGCCCACTCCTCGCGCCAGTCGATCGTCATCAACGAGTCGAATGACCCGCGCCGCGCCTACATTTTCACCGACATGGCATTCAAGATCCTGTGCTGCCCGGTGTACGAGGAAAAGTCGGTGGTGGCCATCCTGGTGCTGATCAACCACACTGCCAAGCCGGATTTTTCCAACAGCGACCGCAATCTGGGCGAAGTGCTGGCCAACCATTTGTCGAGCCTGTCGCGCATGCACGCCATGCTCGGCGAGACCGGCAAGTTCAACGAACAGATGGCGGCGGCGCTGATCGAAGCGGTGGAAGCGAAGGACCCGTACACCCGCGGCCACTCGGAGCGGGTGCACCACATCGCCATGGAGATCGGCCGCGCCATGCACTTGCCGCCGCGCGAACTGGACAACCTGTTCTGGGGTTCGCTGCTGCACGACGTCGGCAAGATCGGCATTCCCGACGCCGTGCTGTGCAAACCGGGCCGGCTCACGCGCGACGAATTCACCTTCATCATGGTGCATCCCGAGCGCAGCTACGAGATCCTGCGCCACATCGACCGCCTCAAAGGCGCGGTGCCGGGCGCGCGCCACCACCAGGAAAAGTACGACGGCACCGGCTATCCGCACGGCCTGGCCGGTTACGACATTCCGCAGAACGCCCGCATCATCGCGGTGGCCGACACCTACGATTCGATCACCAGTTCGCGCGCCTACCGGGCCGGGCGCAGCCACGAAGTGGCAATGGCGGAAATCGCCCGCTGCGCCGGCACCCAGCTCGACCCGGCCATCATCGCGGTGCTCGAGCGCATCTGCAAGGATGAACCGGAATGGATCGCGCGCTTTCACATCCAGCGTGATGTGCCGGCGGTGCTGCCGGCGGCGCTACCGATGGCGACGGCATGACCGACGACGCCGTCACCCGCAGCCAGATCGGCTCGATGACCTACCTGGCGCCGACCATGGCGCTGGTGTCGGCCGAGGCGATCGCCGCGCTGGAAGGGGCGGTCGCCGCCTGCGTGGCGATGCACCAGGTGACGATCGTGGTCGACCTGAGCAAGGTAAGCCTGCTCTCTGGCCGCGCGCTCGAACTGATGGTGGCCACCGGCGCCAGGCTGGCCGGTCTGGGTGGCTGGCTGAAGGTGGCGTATCCGAGCGCGCTGGTGAAAGACATCTTCGCGGTGACCGGCCTGGACGAGCAGGTGGCGCTGTACGATGCGCCGGCGCAGGGCGCGCAGCCGGCGGCCAATGCGCGGGTGGCACGCGTGGGCTCGGGCGCGGCCAGCCCCAAGCTGGGCGACATCCTGGTCGAGCGCGGCGCGGTCAGCGCCGCCCAGGTGCTGGAGGCGGCCAAGCTGCAGGAGCAGACCGGCAAGCGCATGGGCCTGATCATGGTCGAGAAAAAATGGCTGTCCGAGAGCGCCCTGTTCCAGGCGCTGGCGGTGCAGCTCGACCTGCATTACGTGGCGGTGCGTCCGGGCCTGTACGACCCGCTGGCGCTGGCCTTGCTCGAGCGCGACGTGGCGCGCCGGCTCAACGTGCTGCCGCTGTTCGTGGTGCACAACACGCTGACCCTGGCCACCGGCGAGCCGCAGGCGATTCACGCCATCGACGAGATCAAGGCGCGCACCGGCTGCAAGATCCGGGTGGTGCTGGCGCTGCCGGCGGACATCCGCCGGGTGCGCGACGAGGCCTACGGCGGCACCATGCCCGATTTCATCCACAGCGAAGCGGACGACCTCGAGCTGATCGAAAACCAGGTCCCGGACGATTATACGCAGATCGACCAGATGGCCGGCGCCAGCCCGGTCATCAACATGGTCAACGCGGTGATCCAGCGCGCCATCCATGACGGCGCCAGCGACGTGCACCTGGAAATCTCGCGCAACCGCGCCCGCATCCGCCTGCGCATCGACGGCATCCTCTACGAGATCATGACCCCGCGCGCCGACCAGCATCCGGCGATCGTCTCGCGCCTGAAGGTGATGGCCAGCCTCGACATCGCCGAGCGGCGCCTGCCGCAGGACGGCCGCATCCAGGTGGCCACGCAGGGCCGCACCGTCGATCTGCGGTTTTCTTCGCTGCCCGGCATCTACGGCGAAAAGGTGGTGTTGCGGGTGCTCGATAAAAACCAGTCGATTCTCGACGTCGACAAGCTCGGCATGAATGACGGCGCCGCCGCCTCGTTCAAGCGCCTGCTGGGCCGCAGCCACGGGCTGATCCTGGTCACCGGTCCCACCGGCAGCGGCAAGACCACCAGCCTGTATGCGGCCATCAGCCACCTGAAAAGCATCGAAAAGAACATCGTCACCATCGAGGACCCGGTCGAATACCAGTTAGATATCATCAACCAGAACCAGGTCAACGACGCCATCGGCCTGACCTTTCCGAAGATATTGAAACACGTGCTGCGCCAGGACCCCGACATCATCATGGTGGGCGAGATCCGCGACCGCCAGACCGCGGAAATCGCCGTGCAGGCGGCGCTCACCGGCCACCTGGTGCTGACCACCTTGCACACCAACGACACCCTCGGCGCCGTCTCGCGCCTGGTGGAAATGGGGGTCGAGCCGTATTTGTTGTCCTCGGCGCTGATCGGGGTGATGGCGCAGCGCCTGGTGCGCCGCGTCTGCCAGGGCTGCAAGACCAGCTACATCGTGGCGCCCGAGGCGGCGGCGGCCTACCGCTGGAAAGGCAAGGGCGATCTGCGCCTGATGCGCGGGCGCGGCTGCCCGTCCTGCTATGACTCCGGCTACAAGGGCCGGATGGGCATCTACGAGCTGCTGGAAGTGGACAACGACCTGCAGAGAATGATCGTCGCCAACGCCAGCAAGGATGCCATGCTGGCGCACGTCAACGCGCGCGGCCACCGCGACCTGTACGCCGACGGCATGGCGCGCGCTTTCAGCGGCGACACCACGCCGGAAGAAATCGCCAGGGTGGTGCATTCGCAATGAACGACAGAATAAACAATGACATGGAGGGGCGCGCGCATGGCGCTTGATCTCGGCGCCGCCGACAGCGCGGCCGCCAGCCCGGCGACCGCCAGCGCACCGACCGTCAAACCAGCAAGCTGGCTGACCCTGTCGAGCCAGGCCGTCAAGCCCGCCGACCGCATCCTGTTCACCGAGCGCCTGGCCCTGATGCTGGAAACCGGCGTGCCCCTGCATGGCGCCTTGCGCTCGCTGCACGAACAAAGCGCCAATCCGCGCATGAAAGCCATCGTCGGCGCGCTGGCCGACGACATCATCGGCGGCATGCCTTTTTCGCACGCGCTGGCGCGCCATCCGGAGCTGTTCCCATCGACCTACATCAACCTGGTCGGCGCCAGCGAAGGCGGCGGCTTTTTGCCGCAAGTGCTGGAACAGTTGGTGGTGATGGATGAAAAACAGGAAAAGCTGCGCGCCACCATCGGCTCGGCGCTGACGTATCCGGTTTTTCTGATTGCCTTTTCGATCGCCGTGGTGATTTTCATCCTGATGTTTGTGTTCCCGAAGTTCGCCGTGATGTTCACTTCGATCTACACCGACCTGCCGCTCACCACCAAGGTGCTTATCGCGGTGAGCGCGCTGCTGACCGGGCACACAGTGGCCGTGTTCGGCACGATCGGCGCGCTGCTGGCGGCGCTGCTGATGGTGCTGCGCCGGCCAGCCACCCAGGCATCGCTCGACCGCATGAAACTGCGCGTGCCGCTGGTGCGCGACATCTTCATCAAGATCTATCTGACCCGCCTGATGCGGGTGATGGGCATTTCGCTCGAGCGCGGCGTGACCGTGCTGGCGACCCTGGCGGCCTGCAGGGAGGTGGTGCCGAACCTGGAGTTCCAGCAGTTTATCGCGCGCCTGGAAGTGGACGTCACCGAAGGCAAGGGCATCGCCGCCGGCTTCACCAACAGCGCTTTCATTCCCGTCAGCGTGCAGCGGATGATCAGCACCGGCGAAGAAACCGGTTCGCTGGGGCGGGTGATGGGCAGGATCGCCGATTTTTACGACCGCGAACTGACCAAGCAGCTGACCCAGCTGTCGAAACTGGCCGAGCCGGTCATGCTGCTGATCATGGGCGTGATGGTCGGCACAATCGTCAGTTCGCTGATCTTGCCGATATTCAAACTATCGCGCGCCGTTCACTAAGCATTTCGACAAGTTTTTATGGTGCTGTTGACGCCGCCCGCCGCCGCGGCGGGACTATGTGTAATTTCTGTACAACAAGTAAGCTTGTTTGCAAAAAAATGATGCTGGGCGGCAATTCACATGGTAATGTGACGTCCATCAACCCCAGCATTGCTGAAAATTAATGTCGCTACCCGCGACCTACTTTGGAAAGACGAGAAAAAATGCGCTTCGCCCCGATTCGCCACCTCCAGCGTGGCTTCACCCTGATCGAATTGCTGATCGTGGTCATCATTCTGGCGATCCTCGCCGCCATCGTCATTCCGCAGTTCTCCGCCAGCACCGGCGATGCCAGGGAAAGCGCGCTCGATGCGAACCTGTCCACCATGCGCTCGGCCATCGAGTTGTACAAGGTGCAACACCTGAATAAATATCCGGGCGTGGCTGCCACCGGCACCGCGGCTAACTGCACCGGCTCAGCAGGTGATTTGAAAGGCGGCTCCCAGACCTTTATCGACCAGTTGACCGTGGCCTCCGACGCCAACGGCAACACCTGTACCGTCGCCGATACCAATTACCGCTTCGGCCCATACCTGCGCGGTTCGATTGCCGTTGAACCGGTCAGCGGCAAAGGCAGTGCTGTTGGCGATATCAAAGTTGAGACCAACGGCACAAAGCTTGCCCCGGCTACCGACGCCGCCGGCGGCTGGCTCTACGACTCGAAGAGCGGCCAGCTGATCGCCAACAGCAACGCGCTGGACGTCAAGGGCAAAGCCATCTCGACGCACTGATCGGTTCACAGCGCCCGGCATGAAGGCGCCTTGCGCCCGCCTTGCATCGGCCAGCGCCGGCTACACGCTGATCGAGCTGCTGGCGGTGCTGCTGATCATGAGCGTCGTCGGCACGCTGGCGTTGCCGCAGGCCGAGCCGGTCGCCGGCGTGCGTGCCGACGCCGCCGCCAGGGAAGTGGCGCAAGCGGTGCGTTTCGCCCAGGCCGAAGCGCAGCGTACCGGTGTGAATTACATGGCGCGTTGCGACCTGGCCGCCGGCACCATGGCGCTCACCCGGCTCGACACCACCGTCACCCCGCCGGCGCCCGACCTCAGCGTACCGGTGCTCCATCCGATCGACAAGAAAGACTACAGGATCGTGTTCTCCGCCTCGCAATCGACGACCGGCGCCGCCATTACCACCTGCGCCTTCACCTACTCGGACGGCAAGACCGTGCCGCAGCTGACGTTCGGCGACGACGGCGCGCCGGTCAACCTGGTCGGCCCCAAAGGACCCGATATCAAGGCGCTGACCGGCTTCGGCCAGATCGTCGTCGCCGCCGGCCGCGTGCGGCGCACGGTGCTGGTCAGCGCGCCGAGCGGGCGCGTCACCATCGTGCCGTCACCATGAACGTCGTCATCACGCCGGCCGCCGCCAAGCCGCGCTTGTGCGCCGGGTTCTCGTACATTTCAGTGCTGCTGGCGATCGCCTTGCTGGCGCTGTGCGCGGCGCCGGCTGCCGACGCGGTGCGCCATGCCGCCAACGCACCCGCGGTGAGCGCCGGCCATTTGAATAATCTGCTGTGCCTGAAAAGCCGCATCGAGACCGTCAGCGCGGAGCCGTACCAGAACCTGGTGCTGGCAGCCGCCGGCGCCACCACGCCCACCAATGTGTATTCGCTGGCCGCCGCCGCACCATGTCCGGCCTTGAACGTGTATATCAGCATGGCCAGCGTCGACGCCGCCGGCACTGTCACTTATCCGGCGGCGGACACCGGCCTGCTGCAACTAGTGGTGACGGTGAGCGACGAGTCGCCGTCGGTGCCGCCTGGTCCGCCCGCGTTGCCGGTCGGCGCGGCGCCGTCGATCGCCAGCCAGCCCGGCTCGCTGGCCTCGATGTCGCTGACCACCATGCTGGTCCGATGATGCGCGCACGTCCTTCGCGCATGCAGGGCCTGACCCTGGTCGAACTGATGCTCGGCATGGCCTTGACCGCCATGCTGCTGTTCGCGCTGACGTCGATGCTGCAAGTGAGCAGCGCCGCCAGCAGTGCCTCCAGCGAGCAGCTCGATCTGCAGGAGCAGGCGCAGTTCGCCGTGCGCCGTATCGCCAGCCGCATCGAATCGACACCGGCCGTCAACCTGCCCGACAAGGCCGATGACAGTAGTTCAGCCAATTGGCTGACACCGGCCGTATATGATCTGCAACCCGGCGCCGATCCGAACACCAAGGCGCTCTTCGAGACCATCGGCCCGGTCAGGACCGTCCTGGCCGAGCCGGTGGACGTGTTTACGGTCACTTCGGCGCCGGTTACGGCGGGACGCAATGTGGTCGATGTGAGGCTGACCATCAGCGCCGGCAAATCGACCGCCAGCGCCGCCGTCAGCGTGCGCCTTGGAGCGCTGCTGTGATGGCCCGGCGTGCACTGCGGCGTACACTACCAGCGCGCCAGCGCGGCGTGGCCCTGCTGGCGGTCTCGCTGCTGCTGGTGGTGGTCGGCGCGCTGGCCTTCATGATGAATCGCCAGGCGGCGATGGCTGCCGACACCGTCAACTCGCAGTACGATGCCGAGCGCGCGCGTTACCTGGCCGAGGCTGGCCTGAACGTGGCCGAGTGGCGCGATCAGCAGGTCAGCTGCAAAAAGAGCGATACCCTGGTGCCGCCCACCCGCATCGACAGCCGCGGCACGTTTTCATCCTCGATCAATAACGGCGAGAAGACCCTCGACATCAACGCCACCGGCGGCACCGATGCCGGCGCCAGCGTGGCGCTCAGCCGCAAGAAGGTAGTCGCCCATACCAATGTGACCACCACCGATACGCTGGCCAGCGACAAGGGCCATGACACCTTCATCACCCACGGCGTCCCGACCTCGCAAAATGCGTTGAACTACCTGGAACTGACCCAGGGCAGTTCGAACGTGCTGATAGAAATCGATACGCCGGGCGAATGGGACAAGGCGGTGATCGTCAAGGCCGAGCTGACCATGACGCTGTACCAGTCCAATTCGGCCCAGCCGGGGCAAAGCGTCAGCGTGCACCGGGTGACGCGCGGGTGGAACGACAAAGCGGCCACCTGGTTGTCGCCGACCGGGGCGACGTCGCAGTGGACCAAGCCCGGCGGCGACTACACCGCTGGCGACGTCACGGCCACCACCATCAATGGCAACGGCAACTACGTCTGGGACATCACCGCGCTGGTGGACGGCTGGGTCAACAACCGCTATCCGAACAACGGCCTGCTGATGCGCGCCGACGGCCCGTCGCAACAGGCGCGCTTCTACGGCTTCAAGAGCGCTACCGGCAAGCCGGTCCTGAGCGTTACATACTATAAAGCCTGTTAGATCAATCAATGACCACCGCCACCGCTGATTTCACGTCCCGTCTCGCGCGTCCCTTGCAGGCCTTGCGCGCCCGCCTGGGCGCCGGTGCGGCGACGCGGCCGGCAAGGTCGACGCCGCCGATCGGCGCCGACTTCGCCGCCGAGCGCCTGAACCTGGTGCAGGTGGCGGCCCATTGCGCGCACGGGCAGATGCACAGCCTGCGCGCTGCGGCGTCGGTGGCCTATCCGCTGCCGCGCGAGCAGCTGTTCGCCAATCCGCGCCTGCTGCGCCAGTTCGTGCAGCAAGCGCTGGCCAGCGCGCCGTTTGCCGGACGCCGCGCCTGGTGCGCGCTGGCGCCGGCCGATGTCCGCATCCTGCCGCTGACGGTGTCGCTGGCGGCGGGCCAGAGCGAAGGGCAGGCGGTGGCGCGGGCGACCCGCGAACAATTGGGCGCCGACGCCAGCGACGCCGTCGTCGACTACTACCAGATCCGCAGCGTCGACGGCGACAGCGCCGAGCGGCAGGTGCTGGTGGCGGTGGCGCCGCAGACCCAGGTGCTGACGCAACTGGCAAGCCTGGAGCAGGCCGGACTCGATCCGGTGGCGCTCGACATCGGCCCGGCGGCAATTGCCCGGCTGCTGGCGGCGATCGGCGGCGAGGATTTCAACCAGTCGGTCTTGCTGATCAACTTTGGCGTGCAAAAGAGTTATCTCACCGTGATCTGGGGCCGGCGCCTGATGCTCGACCGCGAAATCGACTTCGGCGAGACGCAACTGGCGGGCAAGCTGGCGCAGTCGCTGGGGCTGGCGCCGCAGATTGCGCGCGGCCTGATGTTCGAGCATGGCGTCGGCGCCCGCCGCGCGGCGTCCGACAATCCGGCGCCGCCCACAGCGGGCGGCGCCGACATCGCCCGCGTCATCCGCGAAATCCTGCACCCCGAATTTCGCCTGCTGGCCGAGGAGCTGCTGCGCACCCAGGTGTACGTGGCCTCGCGCACGCGCGGCAGCACGCTGTCGCGGGTGTACCTGAACGGCAGCCTGGCGC
>JAQGNM010000421.1 GCA_028291845.1 Massilia sp.
GCGGATGGCCGCCGCCGTCAAGTACGGCCACGCAGATGCGTAGCCCCAGAGTGGCCGCGTGCCGCACCGCGCCTTGTGCCGCGCGCTGCGCCAGCTCCAGGTCCAGTTGATTCGAATATGCCATTGCTGCCTCCTTGATAGCCATCGTAGGCCAGCACATTGATTCTGTAAAATACCAAATTTGTGCTGATTATTACGGATAAGGTATGGCGAGGACGTCCAACGCCCTCGCCTTACGATTATTCGCCGCCGCGCATGTACTGCACCTGGAACATCGGTGCGGGCACCTGTTTCGGATCGACCTGGCCCTTGAACTGGCCCGTGGTGCAGTGCTTGGTCTGCACGTCGACCATCGAGAAGGCGTCATCGATGGCGATGCCGGTGCCCTTGTTAATTGGCAGGTGAGCATCCGGATGCGATTTGCCGATCGTGAAGGTCTTCCACAACTCGCCCTTGCGGTCGTAGATGAGGGTGCGGTTGATACTCGCTACCTGGGCGTCGATATGCAGCACGCGCTTGCTGATCGGGCTCGGACCCACTGGCGCCGCCTCGACCACATACACTTTGCGCAGCTGCCAGGTCACATCCGGGAAGCACTCGCCCTGGCCATTGAAACTGACGTACTTGTAGCCGTCGGGGTCCTTGAACTCGTCGCTCAGCTTCATCTCATTATGGTTATAGAAGGGCATGAGAATGTTGCGGGTACCCTTGAAGGTCCATTTCATGTCGGCCACGCGCCCGTTGTAGCCTTCGAAGTCCTCGATCATCAGGTCGGCGCCGAGGAAGGCGTCGGTGGCCTGGCCGGTCGCAAGGCGGCGCACCCGGCGCTGGAAGCCCAGGTAGAGGTAGGCGTCGTCCATCTTCTGGTCGTCTTCGTAGCGCTGGATAAGCAGCTGAGTATTTTTCAAATCCTGCGGCTCGAGCACCTTTACATAAATGCCCCGGAACAGGTTCGATGGGTTGGGCGTCACTTCCGGTACCGGCGCGTGCTGCACCCGGTGCTTGAGGTTGAGGAAGTTGAAGCTGAACTTGAGCGTCTTTTCCAATTTGCCCGACTGCAGGTCGCGATACTTCCAGTAGAACGGCGTGATGGTGGCGTTGTCGCCCCAGTTGATGCCGTACTTGTAGTTCCAGGCCAGCTTTTCGCCGGCGCGCGGGTCGCTCGACTGTGGCTCGTCGACGAAGGGGCGGCCGGCGATAAAGCCTTCGATGTCGCCCGTCTTCGGCCCGAGTTTCGCGCTGCCCAGGTTCTTGCGGGTCGCATCGACATAGTGCTTGTCCGGATCGAAGGACGTCGTCTTGCCGACCTTCAGTTCGTACCAGCCATTGCGTATCATTTGCAGCATGCCGCTGTCGAGGGCATCCTTGAATTGTTCGACGTTGGCCTTGTTGATGATCATGCCTGGCGCCAGGCCCGGGAAGGCCGGTGCGCCGTTCTTATACGGGTAGAACGATTTGTCCAATTCGGCTTCGCTCGAGGCGAAGGCGGGTAGAGCGAGGCCGGCCAGAAGAGGCAGGGTGGCGAGGGTCAGTGTGGTGCGCATGGTAGGGTCCTTGGTCAGAATTTGTAACGCAGGGTGGCAAACAGGTCGTTTTCCTTGACGGCGGTACCGATCGGCCCGGCACGGAAGCGGCCCAGCGGTTCGAAGCCGGACAGGCCGCGCGAGCCGGTCTGCATGGCCTGCGGATCGCCGAACGGTGCGGTGAACGGTGGCCATGGATTGCAGGAACGGCAATCGTCGACGGCGTAGTCGGCGCTGTTGCCGCCGCCCTTGACGTTGGCGCCCACGGTCAGCTTGAGTTGGTCGCTTACACTCCATTCAACCGAAGGCGAAACCACATAGGCCCTGGCACGGAAGTCGCGCGCCATGATCACTTGCGGGCTGACGCGGTCGCCCGCGAAGAAGGCCTTCATCAGCAGCGTGCCGGTCAAGTTGTCCTTCCAGTCGACCATCCCGGTCTGGCCCAGGGGGCCGCTTGCCGTTTCGTGGTCGAAGATGTGCTGCCAGAACAACTGGCCCGAGAACAGCACCGTGCGGCTGGTGCTGATGAAAGGGATGAAGGTGGGCCGGTCGATGCCGATCACGCCGCGGAACACCTTGTTCGAAGAGAACAGCTCGGGGCGCAGGGTGTTCGCAAATTCCTCGCCCCTGGTGAACGCCCCTTCCATGCGCACGGCCGCGTCAGCCGTGGCCCACTGGAAGTCGAGCGAGCCGCCCAGCAAGTGCACGCGCGGGAAGGCCACGTCGAAGGAGATGAGGTAGGGCCAGGCGTCGCTGTATTCGCCGGTGAAGGCGTTGACGGCGCGCTTGCCGCCATGCAGCGAGGGCAGTTGCGAGCGGTAGGTCAGGGCATTGAGTGAGAAATTCAGGCCGTCCTTGGTGATGCCTTCGAACTTGAGGCCGAGCTGGGTATTGCCCAGCTTCCAGGCTGGCAGGTCAACATTGGCGATGCCGATCTGGTGGGGGCCGAAATTGGTCGCCAACAGGGTGCCGGGTGCAACGTTGGCGAAGTTGGCCACCGTGCCGCCGTTGTCCCACAGGTTTTTCATGCCGCGGAAAAAACAGCCGGCGTCGAGGATGGCGTTCGGACTGCCGCACTGGCCGAGGTTATTCGGACGGAACTTGTCGACATTCCAGACCACCTGCAAGTTACGGTCCTGCATCGATTCGCTTGCCCCCATGCGGTATTCGGCCTGGGCGATCCACATAGGAATACGGATGTCCTGCAATTCGTCGTAAATATTGTTACGTGAGTAGTCGACCGGATTGATCACGTCGAGCACGCGGAACAGGTCGGTACGGCCCCAGACGACCTGCTGGCGGCCCAGCTTGAGGAACAACTGCTTGCCGCTGGCCAGCTCGATGGTGTTGGTGACGTAGGCTTCGCGCAGGAAGTCGAGGCGCTTGTTGAACTCGGGCGAAGCGAGCTTGCTTTCACTGAGGTCGCCATAGCCGCCCAGGTCGAAGCAGCCGCGCGCATCCACATTGCAGGGGCGCACCGGCACACCGAACGCCACACCGCCGTCGATGCCGTGCCAGCGGTCTCCCAGCACGCGCAGGCCGTCGTTCGGGTTGGTCGGGTAGCTGTCGACGAAGGCGTTGTTGACCAGGCCGAGCGAGTTGACCAGGGTCTTGCCGACCGGTCCCTGGCCGTTGGGCACGGGCACCAGCTGGCCGCCCGCAGTCAGTTGCAGCATGGCGGGGCCGCCGGCCGTACTGCCGAACTGATCCTTGTTGAGACGGTACACGCCATCGTAGGTGCCGCGCAGTACGCTGTGGAAGCGCCAGCCGTCGCCGAATTTGCGGTCGGCCTCCACTTGCAGGGTGTTACGGAACTTGGAGAGGCCGACGTTCTTGCCTGTGTCGTCCTTGCCGCGCGTGGCAAGGTGGTTTTCGTAATAGACGTCGATCAGCCAGACCGGCGTCGCTTGTACGTCCGCGGCTTTGGCAAGGCCGTCGTCGGCGGCGACGCTGCCTGCCGCCAGCGCGAACAGCAGGCCGATGCCGCCCAGGCCAGGCCGGGTGCGTGTTCTTTTGCTTCGTTTCATGTTTTCGTCTCCAGTGTTGTTATGGTTTTGAAGTGGGCAGGCGCGGCAGCGGACCTGTCCGGTTGAGGCGTTACGTGCAGTTGGTTTTGCAATACGCCGTCTTCGTCGCGCGCTGCACCGGTAATGAAACGCGGCTTGAACACCAGTACCCAGGCCGGCACCAGCACCATCGCTGCCACGGCATTGAGCAGCAGCATTACCGACAGCAGGGTGGCCGCGTCGGACTGGAAGCGCAGGTCGGACATGCCGATCCACATGACCACGCCAGCGACCAGGGTGGCGGCGGTGAAGGCCACGGCCAGGCCGGTTGTCGACAGGGCCCGGATCACGGCGCCTTGCAGGTCGCCGCCTTCGGCAAATTCTTCGCGGATGCGGTCCATGATGTAGATCGCATAGTCGATGCCCACGCCAATGCCGACCGCGATGACGGGAATGGTGTTGACGTTGATGCCGATGTGCTGCATGCCCATGAAGCCGTAGGTGAGCACGGTGGCGAAGATCATCGGCAGCACCATCAGCCAGCCCGCATGCGAGGAACCGTAATAGAATCGGACGAAGAGGAAGGCCATCAGCATCACCAGCGGGGTGATGAGCAGGGTGTCGTGGTAATTGGCTTCGTCGATGGCCGCATTCACCCCCACGATGCCGCCGGCCAGGTGGATCGAAAGGCCCGGCACGGCAGCCTTGGCTGCGGCGCTTCGGGCCATGCCGATGGCGCGCTCGAGCGTGCTGGCCTGGTGGTCCTTGTAATAGAACACCAGGGCCGCCTCGGTCTCGTCCGAATTGACAAATTCCTTGAGCGCGCCGGGAATCGGCGAAGCGGCCATATAGGCAAACAGCAGGCCGCCCACTTCATCGGCCGTGTCGGGGAGCTGGGCCCAGCGCGGGTCGCCGTTGTGGGTCAGGCTGTTGACCTGGCGAATCAGGCCCGGCAGCGCCTTGGCGCCCCCCAGTTCCGGGTCGACCATCATCTCGCCGATGATCGCCTCCATGGCGTGCAGCACTTGCGGCTCGCGGATGCCGCCCTTGGCCGCCGTTCGCGCGACCACGTACATTTCTTCCGAGCCCGGGAAGCGTGCATTGATCGCCTTGGCCGACAGGTTGTAGTCGTGGTTGCGGTTGAGGATGGGCGAACCCGGTTCCGATTCGCCAAATTGCACCCCGGTCATTTGCCAGGCACCGAGCACGACCAGTAGCAAGGCGGCGGCCATCACGCCGATGCTGGTGCCGCGCTTGCAGAGGGGGCGCACAAGGCGTTCCAGAACGGCGCTGGTGGCCGAGCGCGTATTGCGCTTCTGTTTTGGTTCCGGCAGCACCGACAGGAACAGGGGCACCATGAAGTGCACGGTGAAGATGACGGAGAAGGCCCAGAAGCCGGCGTAGTAGCCCAGCTTGATGTTGATCGGCGCCGCCCCAAGCGCGATGACGAGAATGCCGAGGGCGTCGACCGTGATGGCCAGCGAACCGGG
This sequence comes from Massilia sp., assembly GCA_028291845.1. Classification (GTDB taxonomy): domain Bacteria; phylum Pseudomonadota; class Gammaproteobacteria; order Burkholderiales; family Burkholderiaceae_D; genus JAFCUW01. Next base: position 5,020 of record JAQGNM010000421.1, read on the forward strand.
GCGGAACAGGGCGTCGAGCGCATTGCGGGCGGCGGCCGGCCCGCTGCCGGTCGCTTCAAGTTCGTAGTAGTAGCGCTCGACGAGTTGCACGCCGTGCGAGGTGGCGCGTGCGGCGATCAGGAACGGAATCGGCATCGACAGTGGATCGAGCTGGTAACCGAGCAGGGACATGAAGCCCAGGCCCCAACAGCTCGACAGCGCGATGCCCAGCAGGGGCAGGGCGATGCCATACAGGCGCCGAAAGTACACCACCAGCAGCAGCACGATCAAAAAAGCCGTGTAGAGCAGGATTTGCAGGATCTGCGACAGGTAGGTGTAGACCCAGCCGGTGAGCACCGGCAGGCCGGTGGCGTGAATTTTCACGCCGGCCGTCGCCGACCTGGTACGCAGCTGCTGCAAGGCGGCGAAGGTTTTTTGGTAGTCGACGCCGCCCTGATTCATCTGCGCCTTGATCATGGCCGACTTCAGGTCCGGCGAGACGGACAGGCCGAACACGCGCGGGTCCGCCGTGACGGCCCTCTGCAGCGCGGTCAGCGCCTCCGCGGTGAGCGGCCCGGCGGACGCGTCGAAATAGGGACGGCTGCGCACATTGCCGCCGGCGTCGAGCGAGATCTGGCGCGCCGTACGGTGCGTCAGGCTGCTCACGAGGTTGTGGTTCACTCCGGGCAAGCTGTCGACTTCCTCGGTCAAACGATCAAGTAGCGACAGGGTCTGGTTGGTGAAGATGGTGCCCTGCTCGACTTCGACCGCGACGACCAGCACGCTGACGCCGCCAAAGCCGTCGCGGATCTGCTTGTGCAGTTCGATGAAGGGGTGCTTACGGGGCAGCAGGTCGTCGAAGTCGCTCTGCATCTGCAGGCCGCGCAGCTGGCTGGCAAATAGCAGGGTGACGATGAAAATGGCCGACAGCACGTACTTTGGATTGGCGAAGATCCAGACTTCGGCGCGGTGGAGCGCATGGGTGAGTCGATGTTTCACGGCGGTTTCCTCAAGGTTGATCGTTGGCGGCGCGGGCATCGGCCGGTACCAGGGCGATTACGCCCATGGCGCCGCCGACCAGCAGGCTGTCCTTGCCTGCCGGCGCGATGGCGCGCAGCAGGGCCGGTGCGTGCGGTCCGTGGTCGAGGTTCACCCAGCGCTTGCCGTCGAGACGCTTGATGGCGCCCCCCATTCCGACCGCATAGATATCCTTGTTCGCACGGGCCAGGCCGAACTGCGGTGCCCGGCCCGGGTTCTCCAGCGCGCTCCAGCTCTGGCCGGCGTCGTGCGTGTGCAGCATGGCGCCTTCAGGGCCGGCCACATAGCCTTCGCGCTCGCTCGTAAACAGGGCTGCATATGGGTAGAAGTCTTCGGCGATGGCCGGCGCCGCCTGCCAGCTGGCGCCGCCGTCGGCGGTACGCAGAATCTTGCCGAATTCGCCCGTGATGAAACCATGCTCGGCGTCGACGAACTGCACTGTGTTGAACATGGCGTCTTCCTTGAAGTCGCGCTGCTGCCAGGTCGCGCCACCGTCGGCACTACTGGTGACGGTGGTGCCGCTGCCGACCACCCATAGCCGGTTTTGAGGGTCGCAGGTAATGGCCAGCGGGCGCCAGCCGCCGGCCAGCTTGTGCGCGCTCCACTTGCTGGCGGCGGCGTCGGCCACCCATACCGCGCGGTAGAAGTCGAGCGCGGCGAAGCTGCCGTTGGCGCAACTGGCCACGTCGATCAAGGCCACGGTGCCGGGCAAGACCTGGCGTGTTTGCAGCGCGCCGGGAACGGTGGTGACCACCACCGCGGCGCCGCCCACGGCCACGGCGAGCCGGCCATTGCTGGCGGCGGCCTGGAACATATCGGTACGCAGGGTGGCCGAAGCGGACGCTGGCAATTTCGGGCCACCCTTGTCGCCGCAGGCGGCGAGGGCCAGCACGGCACCCCACAGGCAAGCTGATTTTTTCACTGCTGTCTCCTTGTCTTCACGGTCGCTGCACGCGCCGTTGCTTATAAATTGATAATAGAAAGCGAAGCGTCATACCGTCCAATACCTTTGCTTGCGCCATTGATGCCGTTCCGGTATAACTGAATTTCCAGCCATACCGACGGGACACCACGCCATGGACTTACGCCAGATCCGCTATTTCCTGACCCTCGCCGACGAGCTCAATTTCACGCGCGCCGCAGGGCGCCTTCATATCTCCCAGCCGCCGCTCACACGCCATATCCAGCAACTCGAATCGAGCATGGGCGTGGTGTTGTTCGAGCGCACCACACGCGGTGTCGCGCTGACCCACGCGGGGATGGTTTTCCTGGAGGAGGCGCGCAAGATCGCCGCGCTGACCGACCAGGCGCAGAGCAAGACGCAGCTGGCGCACGCGGGCCAGCTCGGCGGGCTCGATATCGGCATCTTCGGTTCGGCGATCCTCAACGTGATCCCGACCTTGCTGATCGAATTGCGCAAGACCCATCCGAATGTGGCGATTTCGCTGCAGAACACCACCAAGATTCAGCAGATCGAGGCGGTGCGCGGCAAGCGGCTCGACATCGGCTTTAACCGCGTCTTCCCGGAAGTGTCCGACCTTGTCGTCGAGACGGTATTCATCGAACGCCTCTTCGTGGCCATGCACGGCGACCACCCGCTGGCAGAACGGCGGGCACTGGCGGTCAAGGACCTGGCGGGCGTGCCGTTGATCCTGTTCCCCAACAATGTAAGGCCGACCTTTGCCGATAACGTGGTGGCGCTTTGCACCAATGAAGGCTTCAGGCCGAACGTGGCGCACGAGGTGCAGGACGTGATGACCTGTATCGCTCTCGTGTCAGCCGGCATGGGACTGGCGGTGGTGCCCGAATCGACCGTCAACCTGCAGCTGCCCGGCGTGCGCTACGTGCTGCTGCGTGCGCCGGAAGCAAAGGTCGACCTCAGCTGCGTCTACCGCGCCGACAACAGTTCGCCGGCGCTGGCGGTCTTCCTCGACATCGTGCGCAAGCTGCGCGAACGCAAGCTCAAGCTCGTCACCGAGTAAGGCCACATCAGGTGTAGACCGTGGTGAAGCTCTCGGTCAGTACACCAGTGTGGTAGAAGATGCCGCGAGCGGCCTGGTCTTCGGTCCAGGTAACAACCGGCTTGTCGCGCTGGGCCTGGTAGCCGAGGCCGGCAAAGGTTTCATTGCGGTTGCCGGAAGGGTCGAAGAAGTAGATCGTCTCGCCGCGGGTAACGCCGTGGCGGGTGGGCGCAACGTCGATCCGCACGCGGTTCTTCGCCATCACATCGCCTGCCTTGAGGATGTCGTGCCAGGAATCGAGGAAGAACGACAAGTGATGCATGCCGGCGCGTTCGCCGCCGACGAAAGCGATGTCGTGAGGCTTGCTCGAATGGGACAGGAAGGACGCCAGCTGCATCGTGCCGCCCGGGCCAACGGTAATCTGTTCGGTCTGGAAGAAGTCGAGCACCTCGATGAAAAAGCGCGTGTTCTCCTCGACCTTGTTCACGCCGCGTGCCGGATCCATCTCGCACATCAGAAGGCAGTGATCGAGCCAGTGCGCACCGGCGCCGCGCAGGGTGTCTGGCCAGGGGTCCGGATTGGTGGAGCCGACGTCGGTGCCGACGCACTCCTTGGCGGCAAACAGGTGCATCTCATGGGAGCTTGGCAGCTTGAAACGCAGCATGCGGCCGCAACCGGGCATACTTGCCGCGGGCATGTGCTCGACCTCGATACCATAGGCTTCGATGCGCTCGGCCAGGCGGTCGAGGTCGGCGTCGCAGGTAACCTTGTAGGCCACATGATTGAAGCCGGCGCGGTCCGACGGCGTCAGGATTACCGAATATTTGTCCCATTCATCCCAGCACTTGAGGTAGACATTGCCTTGCGCGTCGGTGTGCGTGGTGCGCATGCCGATCACGTTTTCGTAGTGCTTTACTGCTGCCGCCATATCCATCACCTTGATGCTGATGTGGCCAATTCGCATAATGCCCATGTTTGTCTCCTGGTTGTGTGTTTTGTTTGTTGATTCAACGGGGTGCGAAGGCCTTGCGCATCGCGCCCAGTACTTCGATGGCCAGCTCGCCGTCCGGCACCACGCGGCAGGCCAGCACGATGCCGGACTGTTCTTCCTGCTCGCTGATGTGAGCGCGGCTCATGGCGCCTGTCTTGTGCACGTGGCCGCGCCGGATGGCGACCTTGCACACGCCGCAGCCGCCATTGAGGCAGCCGGCCGGGATGCATTTACGGCCGATACGTGCCATGCCCTGCAACAGGGTTTCGCCTTCGCCGCACTGATAGCTCTCGCCCGTCTGCGGCAGGTGGATCAGGTGGTTCGTCACTGCAGTCTCCGGCGCCGGTCGTGCCGGCGGTTGTTATACGACGATGATAGAAAGCGATGCGCCATGCGGTCCAATACCTTTTATCCGCGGATTGATGCGCTTGCGGTATCGCTGCTCAGATGGCCTTGAACAGCGGGCTGCGGCGCGCCTCCGGCGCAGTGTCGGCCGCCGAAATGAACTTCTCCATGTACATGTCGCGCTCGAACAGGCGCCCCCGCATCAGGGTGGTGATGCAGGCGTCGATCATCGGCGGCGGGCCGCACATATAGGCCTTGTGGGCCCGGAAGTCGCCCTTGAAGTGCTGTTGCGCGACCTCGTGCACGAAGCCGGTCGCGCCGTCCCAGGCGTCGCTCGCTTCCGGTGCGGACAAAGCTGGCACGTAACAGAAATTGGCGTGGGTGGCGGCCAGCTGGCGAAATAGCGCGTCGTCATAGAGTTCGGCGCGGTTGCGCGCGCCGTAGACGAGCGTCATGTTGCGCGTTTCGCCAGCCTGCAGCAGGTCGAGGATCATCGACTTGGGGCTGGACAGGCCGGTGCCGCCTGCCATGAACAGCAGCTGTTCCGGTGCCGAGCGGCGCACGAAGAAACGGCCGTATGGGCCGTTCAGGCGCAGCTTTTCTCCCACCTGCAGGTGGTGGTGCAGGTAGGTGGTGGCCTGGCCGCCGGGGACATGGCGGACATTGAGTTCGATGGTGCGCTTTTCCGACGGCGCATTGGCCAGCGAAAAGGCACGCGGGCCTTCCACGCCGGGCACGTGCAGGTTGACGTACTGGCCGGCCTGGAACTCGATGTCGGCATCGAGTTCGATGAACACGCCCCTGGCGGTCGGCGTCAGCTCGACGATACGGGCGACGGTGCCGGTAAAGTCCTGCATCGGGAAATTGGCGGCGTCGGGTTCTTCATCGACTTCGGCCTCGATCACCAGGTCGCAGCTGGCCGTGGCCACGCAGGCCAGGCACTTGCCTTCATCGCGTTCGAAGTCCATCAGCGCGAACGGCGATGCATCGCCGAGGTCGACCTCGCCTTCGAGCACCTGCACCTTGCAGGTGCCGCATAATCCGTGCAGGCAGGCGTGCGGGATGTACAGGCCCCCACGCAGGGCGGCGTCGAGCAAGGTCTGCCCGGCTTCGACCTGCACGCTCTGGCGCAGCGGTTCAATCATCATGGTGGTGCTCATCGCCGCTCCTCAAAAGCCGGTGTTGCCGATCCCGTGCAGGCCGGGCGTAGCCAGCCGCAGCAGCGACTTGTGGCCAATGCCGTTCTCGGCCAGACTCTTGCCGGGGTCGGGCGCAAAGCGCTCGCCGTCGAGCATCCACTCGGCGCAGCTCCAGTCGATCTTCGCGAAGTCGGGGTGCACGGCAAACACCGAGGGCAGCAATTCACCCTGGAGAGCGGAAAACGGCATGCCCGGTGGCAGCGGGAAGGCGGCCGCGAACGGGAACATCAGGTGTTCGTCCCAGCCGACGTAGACCACCTGGTTGCCGTGGAAATGGGTGGGCGCGTCGGCGACGGCGCCCGTGTAGTTCTCGTAAAGTGCTTGCACTGCCATGTCTGTCTCCTGCTGGTTGTCGTTGGGTGTATCAGGCTGCCTTGTCGTCCTTGGCAAGGCCTTTCCACAGGTTCCAGTTCGCGTAGTCGCGTGAGTGCAGATATTCGCCGCTGTCGTTCTCGCTGAAGTGGTAGTACTTGAGGACGTCCGGAATGGTGGCGCCGCCGCAGTTGCCCTGGAAGATCTGGTGCGGCGGCAGCCAGGCCTGGACGTATTTTTCCGGCTCGTGGTCGAACACCGACTTGCAGCCGTCTGAACAGAAGTGAAACTTGTCACCGCCGTGGGTGCTGTGGCGGTACACGCGCTCGACCGGCTTGCCGGGGTCGGTGTAGACCATCGGGATCTGGCACACCTGGCACAGTTGCGGCAGCATGCCGGCGTAGAAGCGCTTGCCCGCCTTTTCCTGCTCGCGCAGGTATTCGAAGCGCGGACGGTAATATTTGTCGAAGGTGTTCGGGTATTTTTCGGAAAGCCAGTCGAGCTCGGAGTCTTCCGGTATCCAGGTATGGAACCCGGCCGCGTTGCCCACGCTGTAGAAGGTCAGCCACAGCTGGTGGGTGATGTGTTCCTTTTCTTCGACCGACTGTTCCCAGAAGGCGGGCATGGTCACTCCGTAGCGCGCCAGGTCGTCGAACAGGGCGCGTCCGTTCTGCTCGAAGTACATCTCCCAGCCTTCCTTCCACGACATCACACGTTTCGGGTGCATGTAGTCCATCATCATGCCGACGATGCCGAGCAGCCGGTAACCGCGCCAGAAGTACTTGTCGATCCAGCGCTGCACGATGGGCAGGTTGTCCGGGTGCTGTTCGAGGATGAACTTGATCACTTCAAGGCCCAGCGTCATGTGGCGCGATTCGTCCGACTGGGCGGAGAAGCCGAAATTGACGGTAGCCATGTCGCCGTTGTAGGCCGCGCCCGACATGAAGGGCATGAACAGCAAGTTGGTCAGCACATACTCGAACGAGAAGGAGATGGCGGTGACGAATTCGAAGGGACCGGCCGAGAGCGCGTCTTCGAAATACGACTTCGGCACCGACAGGTACCAGGCGCGGTCGAACATGTGGAAGGGGTCGTGCAGGCCGTCGAAGTACTTGTTGTACTGGCTGATGGTGTGCAGCTGGGTCTGGGCGTGGCGCAGTTCATCGATCGACTGCATCTGCGAGGCCACCTGGGCGCCAACGCCGGGAAAGGCACGGCCGGCCATCGCGAAGCCGCGGTGGGCGCCATATTCGAGCGGGGTGACGGCGGTGAGGAAGATCTTCAGGCTGTTAATGTAGCGCGCGTCGGATACGCCGAGATGGGCATTGTTCTGCGCGAAGGCGTCGATCACTGCGTACAGTTTCCGTTCCTTCTCGCCCTGGTACTTCCAGTAAGCGTCCATCGTCAGGCGGAAAGGGTCTTCCCATTTGCTCCAGTCTTCGATCTTGATGCCCTCGAAGTCGGCCAGGGGGAATACGTCTTTCTTTGACTGGTAGGTCAACTCCCATGCCAGGTCACCCGTCATGACGCTGTATTTCTCTTTCAAACTCATTTTTTTAGCGGCTGCCATTGTCGTCTCCTTGGATTTTTTTTAGGTGCGCTCGAGCGCGAAGTAGTCGTCGGTCTCGTCGATATTGCCCGACAGGGACACCAGCGAGAGGTGGATGTCCTGCGGATTCCAGGCGCGCCCGATGCGCTCTTCGACGCTCTCGCGCATGACCACCAGGCGGCCCGGCGCGTCGATCTTGTAGACGCCCGGATACTGGGTGATGACCGCGTGCGGATTGTCGGCCTCGATCGATTCGCGGATCGGGCGGGCGTCTTCGTTGTCCTGCAGGGCCAGGAAAACCATTTTTTCGTTCATCTCATTTTTGTTCATCTCACGTCCTTGGTGGGTCAGCACACGCCGGCTTTGGCAAGACGGGCGGCAAGCTGGGTGGCGGCTGTATCGAGGGCGGCAGCGGCGCCGGCGCCGAGCGCAAGGCGCGCGGCCGGCAGCAGGGCCTCGAGGACCAGCGGCTGGTAGTGCCGCACCCATTGGGCCAGCAGGGCGCGGTTCTCCGGCGACTGCCCGGCGGCCACTTTCATCACGTTGTCGGTCCAGCGCACGTGCTCTTCGTACCATTCGCTCATGAATTCGGTGAGCATCGAAAATCCCGTTTGGCCCGCCGCCTGCAGGTCGGCAGCGAAGCCCTGGTAGACCAGCGGATAGAGCAGGCCGTCGAGCACGACATCCTGAGCCACAAGCAGTTCGAACCAGTCCTTGGTGACTAGCATGTCTTCGCACAGCATCCGCAAGGGCTGCCAGTCCGGCGCCTCCTGCCAGGCAGTCTTTGCCGCCTTGAGGGCGCCGTCGCTGCCTTCATCGAGCATCAGGCCGATGCGCGTGATGTACTGCGCGATGCCGAGGCGGTCCATGGCGCACATCATGCTGGCCTGGGTGATCGGCACGCCGTAGCCGTAGGCGCTGATATAGCAGTTGTTCAGGTTTGCAGCGTATTCCACATGCCGCAGTGGCAGCAGCAGACCGACGATGCGGTTGCGGACGTCCGCTGGCGTGGCCGAGACGAGCGAGCGCTTTTCGACAAACGAAAAATTGCGCTCAGCGCCTTCCTGCTGGCGGCTGCGCGCGATCGCCCAGGCGCCGTAGTAGTACTGTCGTGGGTCGAGCAGCCGGTGCCAGTCTTCCATCACGATGGCAGTGTTGCGCTTATCGAAGATGAAGCGCTCCTTCGACCACAGCGGCTGGTAGTGGAAGTTCACCTCCGACTGGAGTCCGATGCTCGCTTCGAGGTAGCGCGAGGCGGCCTTGTCGTTGCCGGTGAAGCGCGCGACCTGGTCGAAGGTCTGGCGCAGGGGTTTGATGTTGAGGCTCTTGATATCGACTTGCATGCTTCGTCTCCTGGGGGGTTGTTATTTGATGCGGTGAAGCCTGGTGGACGCTGCGGCAGGGTCGCCTGGCGCGCCGTCGCGGTCGAGAAAATGCACCCGGTTGTTCGCGCAAAACTCGAGAAACGCGGCGGCGGGCAGGATCAGGTCGACATACAAGTCCTTGTCGCCGACGAAAAATTCGAACTCGACAAAGCCGTTGTCCGTGTCGCGCTGGACACGTACCCAGCGTTGATTTGCATTGACTTCCGCCATGAAAGCGCTCCATTATAAAAATGCGATTTGCGAAACAGCCTTTCGTTGCCTTCGTTGTAGCAATCGCCATGCCAGCCGTTTTTCAGGTGCACTTCGCTGCACCGAACATGCGCGATTGGCCCATAGAGAACGCGGGCGGCGCGCTTCTTTTTGCGGCGCTCGCACAATTATTAAAGTTTGGAAAAATTCACCAATTCATGATTAGCCTCGCGCGGTAGTTTGATCAGAACCTGAAGCGGGCGGGACCGGGAGAGACAACGATGGACAGCAAAACGCGCGGCCCCCAGGGCCGGGCCGGCAAGCGAGCCGACAGCCGGATCATCATTCCGGGCGGCGAAAACGGCAAGATCTTCCCCGACATCGCAGACCTTGCGGCGCGCCTGCATTTCAGTCCCACCGATGGCCGCATCTGGCTCGACGACAGCCGCATGATCCTGCTGCGAACGGAAGCCTTCGGGGCGCTGCGCCAGGAGCTGATCGAGTCGCTCGGGGTGGAGTCCGCGCGCGGACTCCTCACCCGCATGGGCTACCTGGCCGGGTCGAAGGACGCATCGCTGGCGCGCAGAGTGCGGCCCGATGCGGCGCAGGTCGACGCCTTCATGGTTGGTCCGCAGATGCACGCGCTCGAGGGCGTGGTGCGCGTCGAAATGGTTTCCCTCGACATGGACAGCGCGACTGGTCAGTTCTATTGTGAAGTACGCTGGATCGATTCTTCCGAAGACGAATCGCATATGGCGATCTATGGCGTGGGTTCGGAGCCGGCCTGCTGGATGCAGGTTGGCTACGCGAGCGGATACAGCAGCGAGTTCATGGGCAAGTCGATTCTCTTCCGCGAGGTCGAGTGCAGCTCGGCCGGGTCCAAGAACTGTCGCGTGATCGGCAAGCCGGTCGAAGAATGGGACGATCCGGAGCTGGATTTGCATTACATGCGTGCCCGGCCGCTTGCGGCAATGCCGGAGCCTGCGCCTGCGGCAGCGGCGGCCAGCGAAGCCTGCGCGGTCGGTGCATCGGCCGACTACTTTGGCGTGGTCCATCGCATCAACCGGGTGGCGCCGACGCGCGCAACCGTACTGTTGCTGGGCGAGAGCGGGGTGGGCAAGAGCATGTTCGCGTGCCGGGTGCACGCGATGAGTGGACGCGCGGATAAGCCTTTCGTGCAGCTCAATTGCGCTGCCATTCCAGAGCAGCTGATGGAGGCCGAATTGTTCGGCGCCGACAAGGGCGCCTACACCGGCATGTCCGAATCGCGCGTCGGCCGCTTCGAAGCGGCCGACGGCGGCACCTTGTTCCTCGATGAAGTCGCCCTGTTGAGCTTGACTGCGCAGGCCAAGCTGCTGCGGGTTCTGCAGAGCGGTGAGTTGGAGCACCTGGGCAGCAACAGGACGCGTACTGTCGACGTGCGAGTGGTGGCGGCGACCAATGAAAATCTGGGTGTGGCAGTGGAGGAGGGGCGCTTCAGAAAGGATTTGTATTACCGGCTCAATGTGTTCCCGATCCTGATTCCGCCGCTGCGCGAACGACGTGCCGACATTCCGCTACTGCTCGAGCGCTTTTTGCGCGAACTATGCGCGCGTCACGGTCGCAAGGTGTCGGGCGTCACGAACCGGGCCATGCAGGCGTTGCTGACGCACCTTTGGCCAGGCAATATCCGCGAACTCGAGAATGTGCTCGAGCGCGGCATTATCCTGGCCGACGAGGGTGGTGCGATCGACCTGCCGCATCTGTTCTCGGTCGACGAAAACCCGGCCAGGTCGACGCAACTGGGCCTGAGCGAGTTGGGCGCTTTGACGCCGGCGGCCTTCCGGACCGATCGCGAGCGCTCCGAGGCTGGGTCCATCGACGACTGGGCCGACTCCGTGATCCTTGGTCAGAAGACGACCCTGGCGGAGATCGAAGCGGCGCTGTTACGCGCTGCACTCGATTCGGCCAAGGGCAATGTCAGCAAGGCTGCGACTTTGCTGGGACTGAGCCGTGCGCAGATGGACTACCGGACCAAGAAGGTGCAGTAGATGCAAGCAACACCAGCGGGGGGCGTGCGGTTGGTAGCGCCCCGAATGGCTTGCCGGTACCGATCACGCCGTGGCCGGCTGCCTGGGCCCGCGTGCAGTCGGCCGCGGTGCTGGAACCTGATGGATGACTGGTGCGAATTATTCGCAAACCAGACAACGAGAAAACGGGCGCGAAGGGCCGCAATGCAGGGGCCGGGAAGGATTGCGTCGCGATTGAACATCGCGACGCCGGGAGAGTATTTTGTCATTGACACGGGCTGGCCAATGGATGACCCGCCCGGGTATTTCTGCTCCCCCCAAGTTTATTTGTAGACCTCCAGCCCATGAACCAGCCGCCGACGAACGACTAGTCGCAATCCTTGTCGTCGCCCTTGTCATGATCCTTGTCGTGATCATGCTTGCCGAGCTTCTTGGCGCCGTGGACCAGGTCATGATGCAGGTAGTCGAGCTTGCGGGTGAAGATGCCGAGGCGCTCCAGCGCTTGCTTCACGAAGGCCTTGTACTCGTAGAGCTCCTTCTTGGACTTGTAGGCCTCCTTCTTCCACTCCTCGCGCTCTTTCTTGTAGTCGTCGCGCTCCTTGCGGTACTCGTCGCGCTCCTTCTTGTACTCGGCCCGCTCCTTCTTGCACTTGCAGTAGTCGCGGTCCTTGTCGTCATCCTTGCCGTCATCCCGGTCGCGGTCGTGGCCACAATCTTTGTCTTTGTCGTGGTCGTGGTCGTGGTCGTGGTTGTCGCCATAGTTCTCGATACCCATGATGTTCTCCTTGTCGAGCCGCTGAGTGTGGGATTGGCCGCGTGGCTCATATGCGGCATAGGTAGAAGTTAGTTCCGTCTCGATGAGCTCGCTTTGAGCTAAATCACATATCGCAGTACGTGGTTTTTAGCAAATTTTCATTTAAGAATATGCGTAGTATGCAAATATTATTTTGCGGCACTAATTGGGTGAACGTAAGCTTCTCAAGGATCGACCAGGCAATAAAAAAACGGCCCGCAGGCCGCGTCGACGACGGTGCCGGAACACCGCCGGGATTTCGCCGCACTCGAAGACCGGTGGGCCAGCGATACTTCGGGAGCATGCGCGATGCAGTCCCGCTGATGATGAGGATCTCCGGCTGCCCCGGCAGCTCGATTTGCGCCGGATCGCCCGATGAAGGGGGGAGAGCCTTTGAAGGGGGGAGGCTTTAGTTTTCGATCAGGTAGAAGCGGATCGCCGCCGGCAGCCCGACCTTCCCCGCAGTTGCCATCGGCTGCCACCACAGCGCGCAGAACTGCCCCAGCGTAAGGCGTTTCGCGACGTCGGTTTCGATGTGTACCGCAGCGGTCACATCGGGCCGAGGATCAAGTCTGGAAAACGAACACGAAACCAGCCGTTCCGCCGCGCTTCGAGCCTCTAATGATCAGGTGGTGTCCGCATAGCAGACTTGGCGCTCAGCTTCCGCCCCTCAGCTTCCAGCGAGATATGAGGGCCGATCGCGCCATCTAATTTACCTGCCATCCCCATTTATTCGGAGGCAGCTTGCAACTCCACGCTTTGCTGTTCGCTACAGACAATAATGCCGTCCTCATCAGCGTATAGCCAGCTGCCCGGCGCAAAGCGCGTACGGTTAAAGCTTACTGCCAAGTCGCACTCGACCGCACCAAACTCGCGCGGCCTGCAAGGCATCGTTCCCAACGCGTGCACACCCATGTCGATCGAAGCAAGCGCGCTGATGTCGCGCACATAGCCATTCACCACGATCCCCGCCCAACCATTGCGATGGCCAAGGGCGGCAAGCTGGTCGCCAAAGATCGCCCATCGATCGTCAGCACCCCCATCAACGACCAACACGCGCCCTTTACCGGGCTCGGTCAGCAGTTGCCGCAGGCCTGCGGAGCCGCCCGCGACGGCAGGTCGGGCAGTGGCGATCTGACCGCAGTACGCCTTGCGGCCACCGAAGGAGCGAAACCCCGGCGCGACTACCTGCAGGCCATCCGGCCTCTGCAGGAACAGGTCGCACAGGTCCGCAGTCGAAAAAGCGTTTTCCAATTGGATATCTCCAGATGTGCCAGGCATTGACTGCCGAGCGGTGTGGTCGACCGTCACGTGGTGTGACGGACCGGTAACTCGGCGAACGATAACAGTTCCGCAGCGATGGCGCTTCACTCGACGGTTGGCGTACTCGCCAGCCAGACTCTTTCCGGGCCGGAACGACCCATGAAATTGCGGTTGAGAAAACGCGCAGCGAGGAAAGAAAACAGGGGCAGCGGGTCAAATCCGAAAAACGACACGAACAGAACAATAACCGCGGACGGATGGCCATGGGACTGCTGAGCTTGTGTCGTTGTCCCCCTGTACATTGCGTGCAGTTGCGCTGGAGCGCCTCAAATTGGATGGCATTTAGCCGGCCGTGTGGCAAGGTGAAAACGCTGAGAAAAGCCCGCGCGTAGCCGGCCATCCTTGGCGTGTTTCGAAACGAATGGACGGGTGATGTTGAAAACAATGAAGCGCTACAAAGCGGTTGGAGTGACAGCTTCCTTGATACTCCTGACTTGCACTGGTGCCGAAGCGCAAAAAGCGACTTCGCCCATTGATGACGTTGCGAACTTGACCGCATCTATGGTCTTGAACGTCGCCTTCCAAAAAAAGCCTCAGCTTCCAGTCGAGACTCTTGTCTTGGCCGATAAAGGAACAATCAGGGTTATGCGGGCGTCGACAACGGCCCACGTATGTATTGTGAAAATTGAGAAAAACACCGCGCCTGATGTCATCGGTTGGTCTGTTCGAGAAAAGCTTGGTTGGGAACGCTAGTCGCGCGGCAGGCTTCCCCGTGCAGGGGGCTGAGTGCAGGGGCAGAGGGGCAAGTCTGGTAACGCACACGACCTGATCAGTAAAGCCTTGAATTTGGATGGAACGATGAGCCCGTATCGTTTACCACACTGGCCCTCAGCTTCTTTCTCAACGCCAAGATCGCCACTTTGAAGCGCTGCGTCAATGCGGCGCGCTGCTGCCTTCGCTGGGGCGGTCAGGCGCCGCTGGGGTCGAGATGTTTTCAAGAGTGTGGTCGATACCCGCCGAATGCTTGGCGGCCATGTCGCCGAGCGAGACGATGCCGATGACCTGACCCGACTGCTCGTCGATGACTGGTACACGTCGAATCTGTACATCGCCCATCTGATCGAGCACCTCGTCGACGGCCTGTCTTGCGGTGCAAGTGCGCACATCGGTACTCATGACATCGCCCACCGCCGTTTCGCCAGGGGCCAGGCCTGCGGCGGTCGCGCGCACGGTAATGTCACGGTCCGTGATCATGCCAACCAATTTGCCGCCATCGAGCACGGGAATGGCGCCAACGTTCAGGTCGTCCATCATCTGGGCGGCCCGTTGCACTGTTTCTGTCGGTGTAATACTTTGCACATCGGAAGTCATTACGTCTCGAATCGTTTGCATGTTCAACTCCTTTACGTGGCTTGAGATGAAAACAGGTGGAAATGCGCTCCATGGTGCTGGTTCTACCTCCTTTCTGACGCCAGTTTGAATCGAGGAAATTCGGTTTCCACATGAGCTAGACGGCAGGCCGTGAAACTGCAGTCTCGCCTACCTCTCAGGGTCGGCCGCCACAATCCAACATAAGCTTAGCGA
>JAQGNM010000430.1 GCA_028291845.1 Massilia sp.
AGAGGTGTTTATTCGATGCGGTTCACATTCTCTGCTCGCCATGCCCGCGCGCCAATGCCCTACAATGGCGGCATGACCGATTTGACCCTTGTCGTACCGTTTTCCCTGCCACCTGCTGAACTGGCCGCCGATCTGGTCCGGGCCTTGAAGGCGCCGAACCTGGCCGCCCTGCTCTCGCGCAGCGCCAGTTTCAAGCGCAGCAGCGTCGACGGCGCCGGCCGCAGCCTGCCGCACGAGCGCTGGCTGGCCGCCGCCATGGATTTGCCGGGCCCCGGCCTGCCCTTCGCCACCGCCGTCATGCGCGGTTTTCAACTCGACCCCGGCGCCGACAACTGGCTGATCGTCCATCCGGTCCACATCGAAATCGCCCGCACCCACCTGCTGATGAGCGATATGCGCCGCATCAACCTGGTAGAGTCGCATGCGCGCGCCCTGTATGACAGCGCCCGGCCGTATTTCGACGAAGACGGCCACACCTTGTTATATGGCGATGCCGGCACCTGGTTTATGCGCGCCGCCCCATTGGAGTGTGATTGGGCCGACCTCGACACCGCCAGCCCGGACGCCACCGGCGGCATGAACCTGACCGACTCGATGCCGCTCGGCGCCGCCGCGCTGGCCTACCGCAAGCTGCAAAACGAGGTGCAGATGCTGTGGCACCACCACCCCGCCAACGCCGAACGCGAAGCGCGCGGCCTGCCGGCCATCAACGGCTTCTGGCCGTGGGGCGCGGCCAGGGGGCAAGCTGCGCCGTTTGCGCTGGCCAGTGCCAATGCGCCCGCGTGGCTGGCAGCGCTGGGCACATCGGTGCACGGCCCGTTTGCCGCCTGGCTCGATCAGCCCGGGCGCGCCGCCACTTTCCTCGAAGCGGCCCTGATCGGCCCGGCATTGGCGGGCGACTGGGCCGACTGGCTGCAGCAGATGGCGCGCATCGACAGCGAGCTGCTGGCGCCCGCGCTGGCGGCGGTCAAGGCGGGCATGAAGCTCGAACTGGTGCTCAGCCACCGCAGCGGGCTGGTCGAAGCGAACGTCACCGCCATGTCGCAGCGCAGTTTCTGGCGCAGCCACAGCCTCGAGCGCCTGCTGGGCTGAACCTCTATTTTTCGAAAATTACCCATGACCCGTATCGCCGTTCGTCCCTGCTCTTTCCGCCATTCCGAGTTGCTGCGCCAGGGCGGCGTGCACCCGGTGCTGGCCCGCCTGTACGCCGCGCGCGGCCTGACCGATGCGCGCGAACTGTCGAGCGAACTGGCCTCCCTGATCGCGCCGGCGGGCCTGCTGCACATCGACGCGGCCGCCGTGTTCCTGGCCGACGCCATCGCCGCCAATAAAAAAATGACCATCGTCGCCGATTACGATTGCGACGGCGCCACCGCCTGCGCGGTCGCCCTGCGCGGCCTGCGCGCGATGGGCGCCACGGTCGACTACATCGTGCCCAACCGCTTTGAATACGGCTACGGCTTGACACCGGAGATCGTCGCACTGACGGCGCGCGAAAAATCCCCCGACATCATCATCACGGTCGATAACGGCATCGCCAGCATCGACGGCGTGTTGGAGGCGAACCGGCGCGGCATCGAAGTGGTGGTCACCGACCATCACCTGCCGAGCGACACCCTGCCGGCAGCGCGCGTGATCGTCAATCCGAACCAGCCCGAGTGCGGTTTTCCCAGCAAAAACCTGGCCGGCGTCGGCGTGGTGTTTTATGTTTTGCTGGCCCTGCGCGCCGAGCTGCGCAAGCGCGGCGTGTTCGATGCCGCCAGCCAGCCCAAGCTCGACAGCCTGCTCGACCTGGTGGCGCTGGGCACCGTGGCCGACGTGGTGAAACTCGATCCGAACAACCGCATCCTGGTCGCGCAAGGCATCAAGCGCATGCGCGCCGGCCGCATGCATGCGGGCGTGGCGGCGCTGTTTCGCGTGGCCGGGCGCGAAGCGAGAAGCGCCTCGCCGTTCGATCTGGGCTTTGCGCTGGGACCGCGTCTGAACGCCGCCGGGCGCCTCGACGACATGTCGCTGGGGATCGAATGCCTGGTCACCGACGACGAGGGGCGCGCCTGGGCGATCGCCCAGCAGCTCAACGACATCAACCTGAAGCGCCGCGAAATCGAGGCCGAGATGCAGGACACGGCGCTGTTGCACCTGGATGATTTTTCTCCCTCTCACAGCAGCACCATCGCCGTCTTCGACGCCGGCTGGCACCAGGGCGTGATCGGCATCGTCGCCTCGCGTTTAAAAGAAAAATACTTCAGGCCGACCATCACCTTCGCGCCGGGCGCCGACGGTTTCATCAAGGGTTCCGGGCGCTCGATCCCGGGCTTTCACATGCGCGACGCCCTCGACCTGGTGTCGAAACGCGCGCCCAGCCTGATCGACAAATTCGGCGGCCACGCCATGGCGGCCGGCCTGACCCTGCGCGCCGAAGCCTTCGACGCCTTTGCCGAAGCCTTTGAGGCGGTAGGCAAGGCCTGGCTCACCACCGCCCAGCTCGAGCGGGTGATCGAAACCGACGGCCCGCTGGAAGACGCCTACTATACGACCGCCTTTATCGACCTGATGGCCGGCGAAGTGTGGGGCCAGGGCTTCGCGCCACCGGTGTTTTGCGACGAATTTCGCGTGGTCAGCCAGCGCATATTGAAAGAGCGCCACCTCAAGCTGCTATTGGAGCGCAACGGCCAGCGCTTCGACGCCATCTGGTTCGGCCACACCGCCGCCGTGGGCGAACGGGCGCGGGTCGCTTTCCGGCTCGACGCCAACGAGTACAACGGCGTCACCAAGGTGCAGCTGCTGGTCGAGCACGCTGAAACGGCGTAAGGGCGCACGCTTGACGGCATGATTTGCATTTATTCCGATTCAGGAGTATAAACACTCCATTACCGGAGCAATCATGAATCTAGCATACGCGTATCCCAAGAGTCGTTACGAACCCGCCGTCCTGGTCGACCTGAATAACCGGGCCGAGCGGGAGCGCCTGTCCAAATCCGCCTTGAAAGGCTTTTTCAGCCTGGCCGCGGCCTGGCAATTGCGCGATGAGGACGCCCGCGAATTGCTGGGCGGCCTGTCTTCGTCCACCTTCTACGAGTGGAAGAAAAACCCCGACCGGGTGCTGGAAGTGGACCGCATCACCCGCATTTCTTACCTGCTGGGCATCTATAAGGCCCTGCACATCCTTTACGGCGACAAGCTGGCCGACCAGTGGGTGCTGCTGCCCAACACCAATCCGGTGTTTGGCGGACGCACGCCCCTGTCGCAAATGCTGGCCGGTGGCCTGCTGGCGATGCAAACGGTGCGCAAGCTGCTGGACGCCCGCCGCGGAGGTCTCTGATCTTGACGACCACATTGCAAACCCTGCAAACCCTGCCGCCGCTGACCTTGCTGCGCCAGTTCGACACCTGCCGCCTGATTCCCTCGCGCTTTGCCGACCTGGAAGACTCGGTGCTGGCGCCCCTGGCCGAGGACAACAAGATGCTGGCCGACTTGTTCGATCTCGACAACGCCACCAACGAGCGCCTGCGCGGCGAATACGGCAGCCTGCCCGGCATCGGCGTCGACGAACTGGTGTTCGGCGTGCCAAATTTCCGAATCATCAATGCCGCCTATACCTACCCGCGCCCGGAAGGCAGCCGCTTCAACGACGGCGAACGGGGCGCCTGGTACTGCGCCTTCGAGATCGAAACGGCGCTGGCCGAGATCACCTTTCATAAAACCGTCGAGTACCAGGAAATCGGGGTGTTCAACGACAGCGTCACCTACCAGGTAATGCTGTCCGATTTCACCGGCACCTTCCACGACCTGCGCGAAGTGGCCAGGCAAGGCGGCTACGCCGACGTGCTGGCCAAGGACAGCTACATCGCCTCGCAGGCGCTGGCGGCCACCTTGCTGGAACTCGGTTCGATGGGGGTGATCTTCCCCAGCGTGCGCCGCGCAGGCGGCACCAACCTGGCGTGTTTTCGGCCGGCGCTGGTGAGCAACGCGAGAAAAGGCGGCGCTTACCGCCTGACCTGGGCCGGTTCGACCGAGCCGCTTATTGAACAAATCTGATTATTTTTATTATGCTTAATCCCGATAACGACACCGACCTGCGATTGAAGGTCAACAGCGAAACGGCGCGCCTGCCGTGGACCGAACTGCAGCGCCATTTTGCGCAAGGCTCCGTCATTTTCGTCAGCCCCGACCTCGACCTGATCGACGTCGCCGTGCGCATCGCGCACGACGACAAGACCAGCATCGCCGCCTGGGTGGCGGACGGCAAGATCGGCAAGGTCAGCGATTCGCAAGCGCTGGCCTGGACCGAAGCGGCGGCCGAGCTGTGGACGTCGGTGGTGCATCCGTTTATTTTGGTGCAGCAGGAACGGTCGAAGCTGAATTAAAGCGGAGGGGGGACTGGCGCCGGAGGTGCCTGTCCCATGCTCATTCAGAAGCACAGTTTGCCTCGGAGCGAACTTGGGACAGGCACCTTCGGCGCCAGTCCCCCTTATCCCCCTACCTCGACAAATCCACCGCATACACCGCAAACCCCTTGCCATCATCGGCCTTCAGCTGCGTCACATTGTCGATCCCCACCGCCTTCGCCAGCGCCAGCTTGTCGGGCGCCGAGTGGAACACCACCGGCCCGGCCGTCTTCACCTTCGCAAAGTGCCAGCTGCGGTTGGCGCCGTGCGCCGCCAGGTTCAGGGTCTTCGCGGCCTTGATCCAGTTGATCAGCACATCGCGATTGGCGTCCGGTGACGCCAGGATGGTCCTGCTGCCGTCCAGGCCCGGAAAACTGCCGCCGCCGCTGGCGCGGTAGTTATTGGTGGCGACGATGAATTCCTGCCCCATCTCGACAGGCTTGCCGCGATACGTCAGCTGGACGATGCGCTGGCCCAGCGGCTTTGTCACGTCGATCTCGTAGCGCAGCTCGGCGGTGGTGGCGACATCGAAATTAAAACTGGCGAACGATGGGTCGATCAGCTCCTGCGGCGCGCTGTTGGCCGGGTCGATGGTGTGGAAGTGGCGCGCGCTGTGCTCCAGCCAGGCCTTCAGGCCGGCGCCGTCGACTTTGACGGCGTACAGCGAGTTCGGGTACAGGTACAGGTCGGCGGCATGGTTCATCGCCAGCTTGCCAGCGGCGACGTCGGTGTAGTCGTTGACGCCCGAAAATCCGCTCTTGAAGGCGGACGCCATCGACAGCACCGGCAGCGCCGCATACTGCGGCAAGTTGGCCTTGACGTAGCGCGCCACGTAATCGGTCTGGGCGGCGTTGACCGGCGCGATGGCGCTGACGTCGCCGACGTCGGCAAAATAGCTCGACATGCGAAACGCGCTCTCGCCCACCGGCGTTTTCACGTAGGCGATGGTGGCCGCGTGCTCGCGCGCCACCAGCGCCACCACGCCGGGGTCGGCGGCCACAAAACTCTTGTCGGCCTGCTGCGCGCCACGCGCCTCGACGGTGGTGCGCTTCTTGTCGATCACCCAGTGGGCGCCGTCCCAGTTCAGGTGCAGGCCGATCACGCCCAGGTGCTTGCCCCACAGGTTGGCCATGGTGGTCGGCACGCCGTTGACCGTGCCGGCCGCCTTGTCGACGCCGGGCAGGTTGAACTGGGCCACCGCGCTGGCCGCGTTCGGGAATATCTGGTGCGAGTGACCGATCAGCATGGCGTCGATGCCCGCTACTTTCGACAGGTACCAGTTACCGTTTTCCATCGACGGCGAATACGGACTGTCGTCCAGGCCCCCGTGCGAGATGGCGACGACGATATCGGCGCCCTCGGCGCGCATCTGCGGCACATACTTTTCAGCCGTCTCGCGAATGCCGACGGTGTACACCTTGCCGTCGAGCCAGCGCTTGTCCCACTCGACGATGGTGGGCGGGGTGAAGCCGATGATGCCGACCTTGACGATGGTCGTGACCGGCTTGCCGTCGGCGCCTGACGCGTTAATCTGCTTGTCAATGATGTGGTAAGGCTTGAACAACTGCTTTTTCGTCTTGCTGCTGTAGACGTTGGCCAGCACCTGCGGGAAGGCCGGACCGGCGCAGCGCGGGGCGCTGGCCTCGACGCCATCGACCTCGAAGTGGCTGCCGGTGACCTGGTTCAGAAACTTCAGGCCGTAGTTGAATTCGTGGTTGCCGACGCCGCCGCCTTCCATGCCCAGGTGGTTCATCACCTTGTAGACCGACAGGGTCTCCGAGCAGGCGATCGGTTTGACCAGCGCCTGGTAGTCGGCCAGCGCGGTGCCCTGGATGGTGTCGCCATTGTCGAGCAAGAGCGTGTTGGGGAATTCGGCGCGAGCGCGGGCGATCAGGGTGGCGGCGCGGTCGAGGCCGAACGACTTGTCTTCGGCGAGTTTATAGTAATCGTAGCCCAGCACGTTGGCGTGGACGTCGGTGGTTTCCAGCACCGCCAGGGTAGCGGTGGCGCCGGGCGCCAGGCCGGGCTTGAGGCTGGTCGAGGCGCAGCCGGCCAGCAGCAGGGCCGCCATCAGGGGTGTCATCAAGGGAGTCAAGCAGGGCAGAACGGATAAGCGGATGGTCATGGCGATGGCTGGCAGTTTCAACAATGTCGAACATCATACGGCAGCGCCGCCGCCATCGCCAAGCCAGGCATTAATCCGGTGGCCGGGCGCCAGCTCCGGTATAATCGTCGGTTCGATTCATACTACGCAAAGAGCATCAAATCATGGAAGCTGAACGCATCAACGCCCTCTCCGCCCTGCTCAACGACCTGACCGGTCGCGAAGCCGAACTTCGGAG
>JAQGNM010000485.1 GCA_028291845.1 Massilia sp.
GTGCTGGCCGGCACCATCGTCGGTTTCCTGCTGCGCACCGAAGCGTGGATTGCGATCGCCTGCGCCGTGATTTTGTACGTCCTGGCGCGGCGCGGCGATCTGCCGCCTGCGCAACAAAAGTCGGCCATCCTGATCATCGGCGCCATGCTGGCCTGCGCGCTGGTGATTTATCTGGGCTTGCAGCCAGTGATGGCGCAATTGAAGGAAGCGGCCGGCGCCGCCGGCATGGCCGGTACGCCGCAGGGCAAAACCTTCGGCATGCTGCACGGTGTGTCGCAGCTGTTTTATTTGATTGAAAGCGTGCTGGCCGGCTGGCTTCTGCTGAAACTCCGCTGAAGCGTGCAGCACCGGGGTCTGGCGCTGCGCGCCTGACCCCAGTTTTATCAGCCAGCACAGACGAAAAAAAGCCCCTGACGCCAAGCGTTCAGGGGCAGGGCAGTAAGCGCTAAAAAATCAGCGCCCCAACGCACCCTTCTTAGGACTGGTCTGCCTCGGCTTGGCGCGCTTGATAGTACCGCCCTCGGTGACCCGCTCATTTCCCTTGATCATCACCTTGGTGACGCTGGGGCGTTTGGTGCCGCTGGCGCTGGCCTTGACGATGGTCACTTCGCGCATGCCCTTGCCGGCCTTGCTCGAGCGTTCCTTGACGGTTTCCACTTTCGGGCGGTACACCACCAGCAGCTTGCCGATGTGCTGGACCGGCTGGGCCTTGAGTTCTTCGGTGATTTGCTCGTACATGGCCACGCGCGCTTCGCGGTCATCGCCGGCGACGCGGATCTTGATCAGGCCATGGGAGTCCAGGCTGGCCGAGATTTCCTTCATGACGGATTCGGTCAGACCCGACTCGCCGATCATCACGACTGGCTTGAGCCCGTGGGCTTCGGCGCGCAGTTCGCTGCGCTCGGCGGGGGTGAGTTTTTGCATATTTATGGACAAACCTTAGTTAAACCTTTTAAAAGCAGTATTCTACGCGAATGAAGAAGAAAAAATTAAACAAGAATTGGTTGCACGACCATATCAACGACCCCTACGTCAAGTTGGCGCAAAAAGAGGGTTATCGCGCACGCGCGGCATTCAAGCTGAAAGAAATCGACGAAAGTGAAAAGCTGATCAAGGCCGGCCAGGTCATCGTCGATCTCGGCAGCACCCCCGGCAGCTGGAGCCAATATGTGCGCCGCAAACTGGCCGGCAAGGAAGGCGGCGGCATCAACGGCACCATAATCGGCCTCGACATGCTGCCAATGGAGCCGATTGCCGACGTCCATTTCATCCTCGGCGACTTCCGTGACGCCAAGCCGATGCGCGAACTGGCGGCGCTGCTGGAGGGGCGCAAGGTCGACGTGGTGCTGTCGGACATGGCGCCGAACCTGTCCGGCATTCCCACCGCGGACGCCGCGCGCATGGAGCATCTGATCGATCTTGCAATTGAATTTTCGCAGCTGAACCTCAAGGCAAGCGGTTCGCTGGTCGTTAAATGTTTCAAGGACATGGGATTTTCACAAATTGTCGAAAAATTCCGCGCCGAATTCAAGGTCGTCAAGCAGGTCAAGCCGAAAGCCAGCCGCGACAAGTCGTCGGAAATTTTCCTGGTCGGGAAGGGCTTGAAGAATCCCGGCGCGCAGCCGGTGGTCGAAGAGGAAGAAATCGACCTGATGGACCAATCGCGCTCTTGATTTTTGCCGAGGCTGGCCGCACATCTGCCCAGGTTCCCGTGTTTATGCAGTGAATGTGCGGTTGGCGTCTACCCGGGACGGTTGATTTGAGTGGTTTTTTGTGCTGTGGCTCCGGCGTGCGTGGCATCGCCCGGCCATTGCGAGTAAAATCGTTGTACTACACTTGGGTACAGGATGCGTCAGCATCGAAGGAGTTTTCGTGAATAACATGTTTTCCAAATCCGCCATCTGGGTGGTCGTCGCCTTGCTGCTGTTTATGCTGTTTAAGCAGTTTGACCACGGCAGCACCGCCGGCGGCAGCAAGACCATCGCGTACTCCGAACTGCTCGACGACATCAAGGCGCGTCGACTGAAGGATGTCGTCATCGAAGGACAGAACATCACGGCACTGCGCGCCGACGATACCAAGGTGCGCGCCACCGCTACCGGGCTCGACAAGGGCCTGGTCAGCGACCTTGTCAACAATGGTATCCATTTCGATATCAAACCGCCAGAGGAAGCCGGCTTCCTCCAGCAAATTTTCATCTCATGGTTCCCGATGCTGCTGTTGATCGGCGTCTGGGTGTTCTTCATGCGCCAGATGCAGGGCGGCGGCAAGGGCGGCGCCTTCTCCTTCGGTAAATCGAAGGCGCGCATTATGGATGAAACCAACAATACGGTCACCTTTGCCGATGTCGCCGGTTGCGACGAAGCGAAGGAAGAAGTCAACGAAATCGTCGACTTCCTGAGAGACCCGGCCAAGTTCCAGAAGCTGGGCGGCCGCATTCCACGCGGCGTGCTGATGGTCGGCCCTCCGGGCACCGGTAAAACCCTGCTGGCGCGCGCCATCGCCGGCGAAGCCAAGGTGCCGTTCTTCTCGATCTCCGGTTCCGACTTCGTCGAAATGTTCGTCGGCGTCGGCGCCTCTCGCGTGCGCGACATGTTCGAGAACGCCAAAAAGCATTCGCCGTGCATCATCTTCATCGACGAAATCGACGCCGTCGGCCGTCACCGCGGCGCCGGTATGGGCGGCGGTAACGACGAACGCGAGCAGACCCTCAACCAGTTGCTGGTCGAGATGGATGGTTTCGAAGCCAGTTCCGGCGTCATCGTGGTCGCCGCCACCAACCGCGCCGACGTGCTCGACAAGGCGCTGCTGCGTCCGGGCCGTTTCGACCGCCAGGTAATGGTCGGCTTGCCGGACATTCGCGGCCGTGAGCAGATTCTCAACGTCCATATGCGCAAAGTGCCTATCGGTACCGACGTCAAGGCGGACATCCTGGCCCGCGGCACCCCGGGTTTCTCGGGCGCCGACCTGGCCAACCTGGTCAACGAGGCAGCCTTGTTTGCCGCCCGCCGCAGCAAGCGTCTGGTGGAAATGAGCGATTTCGAAGATGCCAAGGACAAGATCTACATGGGTCCCGAGCGTAAATCGATGGTCATGCGCGAGGAAGAGCGCCGCAACACGGCGTATCACGAATCGG
>JAQGNM010000373.1 GCA_028291845.1 Massilia sp.
GCACGATCGGCCCGACCGCCCGTGTGATTTGCATGCATGGGACAGGCACCCTCCGGTGCCAGTCCCCCTACTAATAGCCGCCCGGATCCTCAGCAGCAGGGGGACTGGCGCCGCAGGTGCCTGTCCCCTTGGGTGCGCACTCCCGCCTTAACTGAACACCATTACCGGCTCCGCCGGTGATCTTTGTCCATCCATCGTGGCTGCGGTTGGCGCGCGGCGTTTTCGAATATGCTTGACCCTGACGCCACGTCAGGCTTCAAAGTTCGTTCACGCTTTAAAACAGGGGGAGATGATGCTCAAGGTCGGTGAATTGGCAGAGCGCGCCGGCTTGACGGTGCGCGCCTTGCACCACTACGACAGCATCGGCCTGTTGGCCCCATCGGCGCGCTCGCCAGCTGGCTACCGGCTGTACGACCGCGACGACGTCGCCCGTCTGCAGCAGATCCAGGCCTTGCGAAAGCTGGGCATGGATCTGGCAGGCGTCAAAGCATACCTGGACCGTGCGGATGTATCGCCGCTGGCGATCGTGACCCGCCAGCTGGCCGCGCTCGACGATCAGATCGAGAACGCCCGCAAGATGCGCGACCAGTTGTGCCGTTTGCAGGCGCAACTGGCGCGCGGCGAAACGCCCGCGCTGTCTACCTGGCTGACCACTTTGGAGAACATGACCATGTACGACAAATATTTTACGAAAGACGAACTGGCGCGCCTGCCGCTGGTGACCAACCCCGACGCAGGCGCCGACTGGCGCGTGCTGGTGGACGAAGTGGGCGCCTTGATGGATGCGGGCGCCGCCGCCGACAGCGCCGCGGTGCGAGATTGCGCCCTGCGCTGGATGGCCTTGCTCGAGCGCGACACCGGCGGCGACGGCACCTTGCTGATGAAGCTCGATACCATGCACACCGAACAGCCGCAGGTGCAGCGCGACACCGGCATTTCGCCGGCCATGCGCGGCTTCATGATGCGCGCCATTGGCGAAGTCAAGCTCGAAGCGTATGCCAAATATTTGACTGCCGACGAACTGGCGCGCATGCGCCGCCACCAGCAGGGCCGCGCCGCGGAATGGCCACCTTTGTTTGCCGCCGTGGCCGCGCAAATGGCAGCCGATCCCTCGCCCGCAACGCCGGCCGCCGCCGAACTGGGCGCGCGTTGGTTCGAGTTGTTTCAGGATATGGTGGGCGACGACCCGGCGACGGTGCCGCGCTTCAGGCAGGCGCTCGAGTCGGAACCGCTGCTACGCATGGGCCGCGGCATGAGCGACGAGATGCTCAGCTGGCTTCGCGCGGCCAGACAGGCAGGCGCCGGCGCCGGAACTTAAAAGTCGTTAGCGTCCTAAAAGTCGGTAGCGGCCAAAAACGCCGCCACCAGCGCTTCCAGCCCGGCCTGATCGGTTTCATCGAAACGGTTCAGGGTCGGGCTGTCGATATCGAACACGCCCACCACCACGCCATCCTTGATCAAAGGGATGACGATCTCCGCGTTCGACGCTGAATCACAGGCGATATGACCTGGAAAGGCGTGCACATCCGGCACCAGCATGGTCTTGCGCTGTTCGGCAGCCGCCCCGCACACGCCGCGCCCGAACGGAATGCGTGCGCACGCCACCTTGCCCTGGAACGGCCCGACCAGCAATTCCTGGCCATCGCCCTGCCTGGTCGGCCGGGTCAGGTAAAACCCCGCCCAGTTCAAATCGGCCACGGTGTCATAGATAAAAGCGGAAAACTGCGAAGCATTGGCAACCAGATCGCGCTCGCCTTCGAGGATGCTGTTGACCTGGCGGACCAGCATCGCATAATCGGGGGCGGTGGAAGCTTGGGGGGTAATATGCATGGTTTTTCAAACAAAAGTGAAACCCTACTTTTGTTTGGCTTAAAAAGCAAATTGCTGACGCAATTTGTTGAAAAGGCCACGCAAAAGTAAAGATGATCAGACAAAAATCACCGGCAAAGCCGGATGGATTTTAGAGGGACGCAACCCCGATTCGACGCACACTTCGCCTCGTAAAGTGAAGTGCGCAGAAGCGTATCGACGGATCAGGCCTCCGAGGCGAACTATGAACAGAATCGGGGTTGCGTCCCCCCTGAAATCATCCGGCTTCGCCGGTGATTTTTGTCCATCCATCCTTGGCTCTTGCGTAGCCGTTTTAAACCAAATCGCGCCAGCGATTTGCACTTCAGCCCAAACAAAAGTAGGTTTTCACTTTTGTTTGATCTACGTATATGTATCGAACTGCAAGTCGAATTCCTGCAAAGCCTTTTGGGCATTCTGCATCTTCTTGCGAAATTCCGGCCCGCGCTGGATCGCCAGGCCGACCGCCAGGATGTCGATCACCACCAGGTAAGCCAGCCGCGCCGAGATCGGCGTGTAGGGGTCGGTATTGAAGATCAGGTCGATCGGAATGAGCACGCTGGCCAGTTCGGCCAGCGGGGTGCCGGAGGGCGACAGCACGATGACGTCGGCGCCGCCCCTTCTCGCCAGCTTGACGGAGCGCAGCAGGGCCGGGCTGTTGCCGCGCTGGGAGATGGCGACCACGGCGTCGCCTTCGCGCAACAGGGCGGCGGCGATGCTGTGGATGTTGGGGTCGGCGTAGGCCACGGTCGGCACGCCGGATCTGAAAAATTTATGTTGGGCGTCGGCGGCGACGATGCCGGAGGTGCCCTGGCCGTAGAACTCGATCTTGCTGGCGCGGGTGAGGATGGCGAGGGCGCGCTCGATCGCTTCCGGGTTGAGGTTGTTGCGCAGGTCGAGCAGGGTATTGATCGACCTGCTGCAGATTTTGCTGACCAGGTCGGACGCCAGGTCGTCCTGCGCCGGCTGCTCGCTGGCGCCGGGCAGCGCCAGGGCCAGACCCTGCGCCAGTTTCAGCTTGAATTCATGCCAGCCGTCGTAGCCCAGGGTGCGGCAAAAACGCACCACGGTCGGTTCGGATACTTGCGCATGGCGCGCCAGCGCCGTGATGTTCTGGCTAACCGTCACCGACGGCTGATCGAGCACGGCCAGCGCCACTTTGCGCTCCGATTTGGAGAGCGAATCGAGCTGGGTGCGAATCGAGTCGAGCAGCACGTCGCGGCCTAGTCTTCCGGTAAGGCTTCTTCGCGCCACTGCAGGCCGTCGCGCCCGATCAGTGCGCTGGCGGCCGCCGGGCCCCAGGTGCCGGAGGTGTACGGAATCGGGTTGCTGTCGTCCTGTTCCCAATAGTCGAGAATCGGTTCGACCCATTCCCACGCCGCTTCCAGTTCGTCGCCGCGCATGAACAGGGTCAGCTGGCCGCGCAAGACATCGAGCAGCAGGCGTTCATATGCGTCCATGCGCGGCGTCTTGAACTGCTCGCGGAAATCGAGTTCGAGTTCGGCTTGCTTCAGGCGCATCGAGTCGCCCGGGGTCTTGGCCATCAGGTTCAGCGACAGGCCTTCGTCCGGCTGCAGGCGGATCACCAGGCTGTTGGGCTGGAAGCTGCTGGTGGGCTGGTTGAAAATCGAGTGCGGAATCGGTTTGAAGCGCACCACGATTTCGGCCAGGCGGTCGGCCATGCGTTTGCCGGTGCGCAGATAGAACGGCACGCCGGCCCAGCGCCAGGTCTCGATCTCCGCCTTGAGCGCCACGAAGGTCTCGGTCGACGAATGCGCCGGCGCGTCCGGTTCGTCCCGGTAGCTCGGCACCGGCTGGCCGTCGACGTGGCCGCTGCGGTACTGGCCGCGCACGATGTTTTGCGCCAGCGTGGTCGGGGTGAAGCGTTTCAGCGAGCGCAGCACCTCCAGCTTGGCGTCGCGCACGGCGTCCGGGGCGATTGATGTCGGCGGCTCCATCGCCACGATGCACAGCAGCTGCAGCAGGTGATTTTGCAGCATGTCGCGCAGGGCGCCGGAGGTGTCGTAGTAACCCATGCGGTTGCCCACGCCGATTTTTTCGGCGATGGTGATCT
>JAQGNM010000519.1 GCA_028291845.1 Massilia sp.
TCGTCTACATCGACCGCGCCTTTTCCGAGCGCTCGGGCATGCAGGTGGTGCGCGCCATCGGCGGGCGCGGGCCGCTGCATTTGACCTCCACCGGCAAGCTGTTCCTGTCGGTCGACGAGCCCAAGGCGATCCGCTCCTACGCCACCCGCACCGGGCTTGCCGGCCACAACAAGAACTCGATCACCGACCTGGGCAAACTCGAGCGCGAGCTAAGCCTGGTGCGCGCACGCGGCTATGCGCGCGACAATGAAGAGCTGGAACTGGGTGTGCGCTGCATGGCAGCCGGCATCCACGACGACTCCGGCAAGCTGATTGCCGGTCTGTCGATTTCGGCGCCGGCCGACCGGCTGCAGGAAGAATGGCTCGACGACCTGGTGCAAACGGCTGCGCGCATTTCCGCCACGCTCGGCTATTTGCCGGCGAATTGACGCTGAACTGAACTGAGCTGAAAAATAAAATTGAACTTATTCGCGTACGCCCGGTCTGACTGACGTGGATGCGAAATCGGTGGGCCAGGGGCCGTCTGTGGAGCGGCCCCTGTTTTATGCGGCAGCGTTAGCCGAGGCCGGGGGCGCGCAGTTGCAATTGCTCGAGCCAGCGGCGCATACGGCCGGCGTCGGCCGTGCGTGATTGCTTGCCCTTGGAATCCAAAAACACCATGATCACGGCGCGCCCCTGGATCATCGCCTGCATCACCAGGCAGCGCCCTGCTTCATTGATAAAACCGGTTTTTTGCAAGCCGATGTCCCAGTCCGGGCTGGCCACCAGGTAATTGGTGTTCGAATAGTGCATCAGGCGTCCGCCCGCATCGACTTGGTACTTCGGGTCGGTCGAATACTCGCGCAGCAGCGGCTCCTGGTAGGCGGCTATCGCCAGCTTGGCCAGGTCGCGGGCGCTGGCGACGTTGCGGCTCGATAAGCCGTTGGCGTCGACATAACGGGTATCGGCCATGCCCAGTTGGCGCGCCTTGGCATTCATCGCTTCGACAAAGGCGCTGATGCCGCCCGGATAATTGCGGCCCAGGGCCGAGGCGGCGCGGTTTTCCGAGCTCATCAACGCGATGTGCAGCAGATCGCCGCGCGACATGCGCGCGCCCACATTCAGGCGCGAACTGGTGTGCTTCTCGTGGTCGATGTCGCCTTCGGTGATGCTGATCATCTCGTGCATGTCCTGCTGGGCCTGCACCACCACCAGGCCGGTCATCAGCTTGGTAATCGAGGCGATCGGCAGCGCCACATTGGCGTTCTTTTCAAACAGCACTTCCGAGCTGGTTTGATCGAGCACAAAGGCGACGTTCGAGGCCAGGCCGACCTGATCGGGCGTCAGGTTCAGGCCGGCGGCGTCGCCGGCGCTACGTGGAATGGCGACGAAGTTGGCGCTGCGCACCGGGCGGTAGCTGACCACCCGCTTGCCGCGCACATTGATGATGACCTTGCCGGTACGCGGCCGCGCACTGGCGACCGCCCGGGCCTTGCCACGGCCGCCCTTGGCGGCGGCATGCTTGACGGTGTGCTTCTTCGAAGCCGTGTGGCCCGGCGCAGCTGCTTGCGCCGCGGGCGCCGTGGTCAATGCGATCAGGGCTGAAAAAATGGCGGCTAGCGCGTACTTGAACATCGGGCAATCCTTTGCGGCAAACTAAAACACTCGTTGCAGTGTAGCAAACCACTCAGCAATCGCAAGCGTTTTTCCGCACTGCCGCATGCATTCCGGGTACAGTGTTTCGATCACGCGTCGTTTCAAGGACAGTCTAACAACTCATTCGAGAAAACGGGCGAAATGATCAAGCGGGACACGCTCGGTAATCAAGGTGTTTTCGATTTTCGACGGGTCGGCGTAGCCCAGCGCCATGCCGCACACCACGGTTTCATTGGCGGGCACATCAAGTTGGGTGGCGATAATTTTATGAAACTGCGTGAACGCTGCCTGCGGGCAGGTATCGAGGCCCCGGCCGCGCGCCGCCACCATGATGTTCTGTAAAAACATGCCGTAGTCGAGCCAGGAGCCCTGCGCCAGAATTCTGTCGATGGTAAAGATCAAGCCGACCGGTGCGTCGAAAAAATTGAAGTTGCGCGCGTGCTGGGCCGCCATGCCTTCCTTGTTGTCGCGCGCCAGGCCCAGCAAGGAATACAAATCCCAGCCGACCTTGCGGCGCCGTTCGATGAAGGGCGAGGTCCACTGGCGCGGGTAATACGCGTATTCCTCGGTATGTTCACGCACCGCATCCTTGTCGTGATAGACGGCGATGATGGCGTCGGACAAGCGCTGGCGCGCCGCGCCGGTCAGCACGGTAACTTTCCAAGGCTGAATATTGGTGCCGGAAGGGGCGCGCGCGGCCACTTCGAGAATGGCGGCAATGTCCTCGCGTGCCACCGGGGTCGGCAAAAAGGCGCGGGTCGAGCGGCGGGTGACGATGGCCTGGTCGACATGCTGCTGTTGTTCGTTCGAAATCACAGTCTCTCCGTTAATTATCTACTGAGCTATCTACTTTTTGACGACAAATATCACGCCGACCACCGCCAGCACCATGCCGGCGATGCCCAGCAGATTGAACGCTTCACCGAAGGCAATCCAGGCCATGATGGCGGTGGTGGGCGGCGTCAGATACAGCAGGCTGGTGACCTGGGTCGCCTCGCTCCTGCGCAATAATTTGAACAATAAAAAGATCGCGCCGATCGACAGCGCGAATACCGACCACAACAGGGCGCCGATGAAGCTGGTGGTCCAGGTCACGGTGGTGAGCGGCAAGTCGAATTGCTCATACAGGACCGCCAGCGGCAGCAGCGCCACGGTGGTGGCGCTGAACTGAATCACGGTGCCGGTGCGCAAGTCGAAACGGGGACAAAAGCGCTTCTGGTACATGGTGCCGATGGTGATCGAAAACAGCGCGAACACGCAAAAGGCGATGGCCCAGGGCGACAGGCCGACCATCTTGATCTTGGCGGCCACCACCAGGGCTACCCCGGTCAGGCCGAAGAGCAAGCCCAGCCACTGGCGCGGCCGCACCCGCTCGCCGATCAGCGGCGCGGCGGCGGCGGTCAGAATCGGCTGCATGCCGACGATCAGGGCGGACAGGCCGGCCGGCATGCCCAGCTTGATGGCGCACCAGACCCCGGCCAAGTAGCCCGCCTGCAACAACAAACCGGCGGCGCCAATATGAAAGATGTCCCAGCCGCGCGGCCACGGCGCATGCCAGATCAGCACCATCGGCACCAGCGCGCATACGGCCAGGCCGCAGCGCAGCATCAGGAAGGTCAGCGGTGGCGCATACGGCAGGCCGAACTTGGCGACAATGAACCCTGTGCTCCACAGAAAAACAAAAAAGATCGGAATCGGGGAAAGCCAGGGCGCCGGGGCGGCAGCGGGGGCAGGTGCGGCGGAAGGGATCGACATCGGTGGGAAGCGCCTGAGCGAAACAGTAGCGGCTGCTGCGCCAGGGCAGCCGGTAAACGGGCGCGATGCGGTCAGTCTAGCATGGCGTCGCCAATTGGTTTCCGGCATCAAATTTGCACCGGCAGCATTTATTCTCATGCAAATCGCGTAAGCACTTGATTTATCTCAATAATTTCAGATAAATTTTTATGTTGCGCCGCACAAAATTCGCTTGACGCCGCTCAAAATGTCAGTAGAATATGATCCTGTTGCATTGCACAATTCTGCTGCATCTTCTGCAAGTCCCGAATCACCGAATACGTATCAGCCTCATATTCACACACTCCGTACTACCACTTCTTTTGGAGAATTACATGTTTGCTATTCCCGAGCAGTTTTCGAACGCCACCAAAGCCAACTTCGAATCGCAGTACGCCATTTTTTCCTCATTGACGGCCAAGGCCTTCGAAAGCATGGAAAAGCTGGTCGAGCTGAACATGAACGTCGCCAAGGCTTCGCTGGAAGAGTCAGCCAACACCACCCGTCAACTGCTCGGCGCCAAGGATGCCCAGGAATTCCTGTCGCTGACCGCCGCCCAGGTGCAGCCCAGCGCTGAAAAAGCGATCGCCTACAGCCGCCAGGTTGCCGCCATCGCCGCCGGCACCCAAGCCGAGTTCACCAAAGCCGCCGAAACCCAGCTGGCCGAAACCAACAGCAAGGTCATCAGCCTGGTCGACGAAATGAGCAAGAACGCCCCGGCCGGTTCGGAAAACGTCGTCGCTGCCTTCAAGGCATCGATCGGCAACGCCAATGCCGGCTACGAGCAGTTCAGCAAGACCGCCAAGCAAGCTGCCCAGGCTGTCGAAACCAATGTCAATGCGGCGGTGAGCCAGTTCACCCAGGCTGCGCAGAATATGACTGCGAAAGCCAAGTAATTTGGTGCAGCGTTAATTAAAAAGCCCCGATGCGTCGGGGCTTTTTCTTTTTATGAAGCTTGCAGCCCCTACGTTTACTCTCCCAGGTATGCCGCCTGCACCCGCGGATCATGCAACATCGCCTGGGCGTCACCGGTCATGATGATATTTCCCGAATCCATCACATAGCCCCGGTGCGACGCTTCCAGCGCCAGTTTCGCATTCTGTTCCACCAGCAAGATCGTAATCCCCTGCTTCGACACGTCGCGGATCACTTCGAAAATCTTTTCGACCATGATCGGCGACAGGCCCATCGACGGTTCGTCGAGCAGCAGCAGCTTCGGATGGCTCATCAGGGCGCGCGCCATCGCCAGCATCTGCTGCTCGCCGCCGGACAAGGTGCCGGCCAAGGCCGCCGAGCGTTCTTTCAGACGGGGAAACACCGCATACCATTTTTCGACGTCGGCATCGATGCCGGCCTTGTCGTCGCGCGTGTAAGCGCCCATCAACAAGTTTTCATGGATCGTCATGCGGGTGAACACGCCGCGCCCTTCCGGCACCATTGCCAGCTTCTTTTGCACCATCTGAAACGAATTGACGCCTTTTAATGGCGCGCCCAGGTAGCTGATGACGCCTTCGACATTGCACGGCGGCAGGGTGCCGGTGATGGCTTTCAATGTCGTGGTCTTGCCGGCGCCATTGGCGCCGATCAGGGTGACCAATTCTCCCTTGTTGACTTCCAGGTCGATGCCCTTGACGGCCTTGATGCCGCCGTAGGCCACTTTCAGGCCGGCGATCTTTAAAATGTTGTCGCTCATTTGTGGGCAGCTCCCAGGTAGGCGTCGATGACAGCCTGATTCTTTTGGATGTCGGCCGGCAGACCCTCGGCAATCGGCTTGCCGTACTCGAGCACGGTGATGCGGTCGCACAGGCCCATCATCAGTTTGACGTCGTGCTCGATCAACAGCACGGTCTTGCCTTCGTTCTTGATTTTTACCAGCAGCTCGCGCAGCGCCAGCTTTTCGGTGGCGTTCATGCCGGCAGCCGGCTCGTCGAGTGCCAGCAATTGCGGGTCGGTGGCCAGCGCGCGGGCAATTTCGAGGCGGCGCTGATCGCCGTACGACAAAAATCGCGAAGTGCGGTTGGCGAACTGGCCGATGCCGACGAAATCGAGCAGCTCCTGCGCGCGGGCACGGATCGACGCCTCTTCCAGTCTGGCCGCCTTGTGGCGGAACACCGCGCCGAACACGCCCTGGTGCGAACGCACGTGGCGCCCCACCATGACGTTTTCCAGCGCCGTCATCTCGCCGAACAGGCGGATGTTTTGAAAGGTACGGGCAATCCCCGCCTTCGCCACTTCGTGCGGCGCCGATGGCGAATACGGTTTGCCGGCCAATTCGAAAGTGCCGCTGTCGGGTTGATACAGGCCGGTAATCACATTGAAAAACGTGGTCTTGCCGGCGCCGTTGGGACCGATCAGGCCGTAGATCTGGCCTTTCATGATCTTGATGCCGACATCGGTCAGCGCCGCCAGGCCGCCGAAACGTTTATTCACGCCGGCGATGTTCAAAATAATTTGTTCGCTCATAAATAGATCCTCGCGCGCGCCCTCAGGCCGGCAACGTTTCGCCCTTGTTCGTTTCGGCAGCTTCCGGGCGGTCTTCGTGTTTCGGCGACGGCCACAGGCCGGCCGGGCGATTGAGCATGATCAATACCAGCGCCAGGCCGTACAGCAACTGGCGCAGCACTTCCGACTCGATCACCACCTTGCCGAACAGCGCCATCTGCACCGGCTCGACCACGTGGCGCAACACTTCCGGCAAGGCCGCCAGCAACACGCCGCCCATGATGACCCCAGGAATGTGGCCGATGCCGCCCAGCACCACCATGGCCAGCACGGCGATCGATTCCGTCAGCGAAAACGATTCGGGCGAGACAAAACCCTGGAAGGAGGCAAACATGGCGCCGGCCACGCCGCCGAACGAGGCGCCCATCGAAAACGCCAGCAGTTTGACATTTCGCGTGTTGATGCCCATCGCCTTGGCGGCGATTTCATCTTCGCGGATCGCCACCCAGGCGCGGCCCAGGCGCGAGTGTTGCAGGCGCGAAGTAATGAAGACGATGGCGATGCACAGGAACAAAAACAGGAAATAATAGGCGTTCACCGACGGCATCGAAAAGCCGCCCAGCACCACGTTGGCGCGCGAACCGGGCTCACCGGCCAGGTTGACGGCAAAAATGCGCACCGGATCGATCGAGTTGATACCCTGCGGACCGTTGGTGAAATTGATCGGATCGTTCAGATTGTTCATGAAGATGCGGATGATTTCGCCGAAGCCGAGGGTGACGATGGCGAGATAGTCGCCGCGCAGCTTCAGGGTTGGCGCACCGAGCAGCGCGCCGCACAGGCCGGCCACCAGCGCCGCCAGCGGCACGATGATCCACACCGACAGGTGAATGCCGTTTTGCTGGATCTCGGGGCCGAACATCGACACCAATGCGGCGCCGACTGCGGGGCTGTAGTTGACGATTGATTCGAGCAACTGGGCAAACTGCGGCGAGGCCAGCAGGCCGGTCAGGTAGGCGCCGACGGCGAAAAAGGCGATGTAGCCGAGGTCGAGCAAGCCGGCAAACCCGACCACGATGTTCAAACCCAGCGCCAGCATGATGTACAGCAAGGCGATGTCGATGATGCGCACCCACGAGTTGCCGAACTGGGCGGCGACAAACGGGAAGATGATCAGGCCGACCAGCAAGATGCCCATGCTGGCATAGGCCTGGCGTGGCTTGTCTTGAACGTTGAAATTGAGCAGGGCCATAGTTCTAAATCCTTATGCGCGATCGGCAACGCGTTCGCCCATGATGCCGGAAGGCCGGATCGTGAGCACGATGATCAACACCACGAAGGCGAAGATGTCCTGGTAGTGGCTGCCGAGGAAGCCGCCGGTCAGGTCGCCGATGTAGCCGGCGCCCAGGCTTTCGATGATCCCCAATAAAATGCCGCCGATCATGGCGCCATAAATATTACCGATGCCGCCCAGCACCGCCGCGCAGAACGCTTTCAGGCCCGGCAAGGTGCCCATCGCAAAGGCGATCGAGGCGTAGTTGGCGCCCCACATCACGCCGGCCACCGCCGCCAGCGCGGCGCCGATCGCGAAGGTGGCGACGATCACCATGTTCGAGTCCACCCCCATCAGGCCGGCAACCCGGGGGTTCTCGGCGACCGCGCGCATGGCGCGGCCCATCTTGGTTTTTTCGACCAGGAACACCAGGCCCATCATCGCCAGGGCGGCCAGCACCAGCAGCAGTACTTGAGTCTGCGAAATGACGGCGCCGCCGATCATGATCGGTTCGCTCGACAGCAATTGCGGGAACGGCAGCGGGCTGCGGCCCCAGATCATCATGGCGAACGTTTGCAGCAGGATAGAGACGCCGATCGCCGTGATCAAGGGCGCCAGGCGCGGGGCGTTGCGCAGGCGGCGGTAGGCCACGCGCTCGATGATGACGTTGACGATCATGCAGGCGGGAATCGCGCCGGCAATCGCGATGAACAGGTCGACGTAACCGGGCAGGCCGGGCGCAAACGCTTCCAGCAATTTTAAAATGGTCAGACCAACCATGGCGCCGATCATCAGGACATCGCCGTGTGCGAAGTTAATCAGGTTCAACACGCCGTACACCATGGTGTAGCCGAGGGCGATCAGCGCATACATGCTGCCGAGCACCAATCCATTGATGATCTGTTGGATAAATGTATCCATGGGGAGGGATTCTCTTTCTTTTCGATCTAACAAAAACGGCACCCGGAAAAAAATCCCGAAGTGCCGCTCCTGGCCTGCGTGTCACAAACGCCCTCATCGCGACGGCGCGCAACGCAGTGTTACTTGGTATTTACAGCGATCACGATCAAGTCACGCTTGAGTCCGTAATCCGAGCGTCGTCATCATAGCGAGGTTTTGAAAAAACTAACATCGGAAAATCAACGGTCTCCCGAATATTATTTTCCGCGAGTCAACTTAGTGCGTACAACGCCCTGTTTTTGCGCATTAATGATGCCGATTGCATCCTATTGCACCCGCTTGGCCCCATCGAGCCCCCTGGGCAACGGGAAGGTCACATGTTCCTCGACGCCTTCGAGCGCGCGCACGCTTTTCGCGCCCAGTTCCTTCAGGCGGTCGATGACGGCTTGCACCAGCACTTCGGGGGCCGAGGCGCCGGCGGTGACGCCGATGCGCTGGCGCCCTTGCAGCCACTGCGGGTCGATTTGCGCGGCGTTGTCGATCATGTAGGCCGGCGTGCCCTTCTTTTCCGCCACTTCGCGCAAGCGGTTCGAATTGGAACTGTTGGGGCTGCCGACCACGATCACCAATTCCACCTGCGGCGCCATGAACTTCACCGCTTCCTGGCGGTTGGTGGTGGCATAGCAGATATCGCCCTTCTTCGGCTCGATGATGTTTGGATACTTTGCCTTGAGCGCCATGATGATGTCCGCAGTGTCGTCGACGGACAAGGTGGTTTGCGAGACGTAGGCCAGCTTGTCGGGATTGGCGACCTGCAGGGTGGCGACGTCGGCGACGGTTTCCACCAGGTGCATGCCGGCATCGGCCTGGCCCATGGTGCCTTCCACTTCCGGGTGGCCGTCGTGGCCGATCATGACGATTTCGCACTCCTGCTTGCGCATCTTCGCCACTTCCACGTGCACCTTGGTCACCAGCGGGCAGGTGGCATCGAAAATCGTCAGGCCGCGCCGGGCCGCTTCCTCGCGCACCGCTTTCGGCACGCCATGCGCCGAAAATACCAGGGTGTTGCCGGCTGGTACGTCGTCGAGATCCTCGATGAAAATCGCGCCCTTGTTGCGCAGATCGGCCACCACGTAGGCGTTGTGGACGATTTCATGGCGCACATAAATCGGCGCGCCGACCTGCTGTAATGCGCGCTCGACGATTTCAATGGCGCGGTCAACGCCGGCGCAATAGCCGCGCGGCTGGGCTAACAGGATTTCGCTGTCCATCATGTCCTCTTTACAGCACAGAAATCAGTTTCACTTCGAAGGTCAGCGGTTTGCCGGCCAGCGGGTGATTAAAATCGAAAATGGCGCCGGTATCGGTAAATTCACGCAGGACGCCGGCAAAACGGCCGCCGCCCGGCGCGGCGAAGTCCACCAGGTCGCCCACCACGTATTGCGCACCGGGCGCCGAGTTATCGTCCAGGGTGGCGCGCGAGACCGCCTGCACCATCTCGTCGCTGCGTTCGCCGAAGGCTTCGCCGGCGGCCAGGTCGAATTTTTCATGGCAGCCTTCCGGCAAACCAAGCAGGCGCTGCTCCAAAAACGGCGCCAGCTGGCCCTGGCCCAGCATCAACGTTGCGGGGTTACCATTAAAAGTGGTGACGATATCCTGCCCGTCGGCGGTGGCCAGGCGGTAGTGCAGGGTCAAATAGGCGGCGTCGGTGACGACCGCGGGGGACGCTTGGGTCATGGCTATATATGCGATCGAGTCGATCAGGCTGGCGTGCAAAGCGATATTGTAAGCCAGATGCGCCCTCGAATCCCAAGGGACCTGCGCCGCCAAGACCGGGAACAAGGCGCCAGGGTCCGGTTCGGTCTACGCTCTCCAGCGGAGAAACCACCATCGCTACCGACCATGACCATCAAACACTGGCCCGTCCGCCAACGTCCGCGCGAGCGCCTGATCGCCGACGGCGCGCGCACCCTGTCCGACGCCGAATTGCTGGCGGTATTCTTGCGCGTGGGCGTGCAAGGCTGCAGCGCCGTCGAGCTCGGCGAACAGTTATTACGCCATTTCGGCTCGATCAACGCCATGTTCGGCGCCTCGGTGACGGAGTTTTCGCGCCTGCACGGGCTGGGGCCGGCCAAGTTCGCTCAATTGAACGCCGTGATGGAACTGGCGCGCCGCGCCATCGGCGAAGACCTGGTCAAGGGCGAGACGCTCGGCTCGCCCGAAACGGTCAAGCAATATCTGCGCACCAGCCTGCACCAGCACAGCCACGAAATCTTTCTGGTGTTGTTCCTGGACGTCAAACACCGCCTGATCGCCAGCGAGGAAATGTTCAGAGGCACCCTCACCCACACCAGCGTGTATCCGCGCGAAGTGGTCAAGGCGGCGCTGCGCCACAATGCGGCCAGCGTGATGCTGGCGCACAACCACCCGTCCGGCAGCGTCGAGCCCAGCAACTCCGATCTCACCCTGACGGCTGCGCTGACCCAGGCTTTGGCGCTGGTCGACGTGCGGGTGCTCGACCATTTCGTGGTGGCGGGAAGGCATGTGCACTCTTTCGCCGAGAACGGCCAGATGTGACGATCAGCCGTGACTATTTATACAGGCGGCGGTCGAAGGTGAACGGCCGCACCTCGCTCAGCAGCACCCGGCCGTATGCGGGGTGAGCGGGGTTGATCACCATATTGAACTCTTCGTGCACGATGGCCGACGGTACCTTCATGGCCAGCTGGGAGGCCGCGCCCAGCCAGCTGCCGCCGAAAACTTGTGCCGCCAACGAGGTTGGCAGCGCGTCCCAGCCACGCGGCAGCATGTCGACATCGGGCATATAAACGCTGCAATCGTCGGGCAAGTCGACCGCCACCAGCATCTGGTCCGGCAATACGCCACTGCCGACATGGACGAATTTTTCCAGGGCGCAGACGGCGATCGAGGCGCCGCAGTACAGCGCCGGCATGCCGGGCGGATTCCAGCGCCCGCCATACAGCGCGGTGCCGGTGCACAGCTTGTCGAGCGCATACTTTTGTTGGGCGATCCGCCACAACCTCATGCAAGGCCACCGGTGGCCATGGCGTTGAGCACCTGGCGCACCGACATGGCGCCTGGTTCGGTGTCAAGGTAATCCATCGGCGCCGTATTGGAAAACGTGCGGTTCGGCGTGCGCAACCAGTCGTTGGCGGCCTCCTTGTTATCGAACACCTCGCGCGCCATGTGCGCCAGGTCGGCCAGCCGCCACACGCGCTCCGACACACCCGCATCCATATTCACGCCGCGTTTTTGCAAGGCCAGCGCGGTGGTTTCGGGCAGGCGCACGATGGCGCGGATACGGTTGGCCGGCACATCGAAATACTGGCTGGCATCCTTGAGTACGCCGGCCGGAAAGCCGACACGAATGGCATCGATGGCGTGCTGGCGGTCGGCGGGCAATTGCTCCACCAAGGCGGCAAAGGCGTTGCCCTCGCCCTCGGCCAGCTGCGCCGCACCGTATGCCGGCGCCTGGCGTTCCGCCAGCGTCAGGCGCGCGCCGCCGGATGCTGTCTCGCGCGCCCGTTCAATTGCCGTGTCTGGTTTGATCATCATACGATTAACCCTCCATATTGCGGTTTAAAGTACGCCGTTTGGCGGCCCTCTGCAAGGACATTCGATCACTACACGTATTATTCACGCGCGCCGCTGCCGACTGTAGTGACAAAACCGCCTGTCGACCTTGCGCGGAACCCCTATCAGAGCACTGCAATTGTTAAATTTATTTACCAATCGTGACACAATTGTTTTTCACAAGTGATTGATTCATCGATAGTTTTCACGCTATACTCTCGTTTTTCCGAATTGCGGAAGTTTACTGAAGGAGTGCGCTATGGCACGTGTTTGCGAAGTAACTGGCAAGGGTCCGATGGTTGGTAACAACGTCTCCCACGCTAACAACAAGACGAAGCGTCGTTTTCTGCCTAACTTGCAGAATCGTCGTATTTTCGTGGAATCGGAAAACCGCTGGGTCTCCCTGCGCTTGTCCAACGCCGGTCTGCGCGTCATCGACAAAGTCGGCATCGATGCCGTGCTGGTCGACATGCGCGCCCGTGGCATCAAAGTTTAATTAGGGAGCTATCATGGCAAAAACTGGCCGCGACAAAATCAAGCTGGAATCGACCGCGGGTACGGGTCACTTCTACACCACCGACAAGAACAAGCGCACCATGCCTGCCAAGATGGAGATCATGAAGTTCGATCCCAAGGCACGCAAGCACGTCATGTACAAAGAAACCAAGATCAAGTAATCCGATCGCGTTTCAGTCGTTGTTAAAAAAGCCGCTTCGAAGCGGCTTTTTTATTAATTCAATTTTTTATTAATTAAACTATT
>JAQGNM010000550.1 GCA_028291845.1 Massilia sp.
GCGATTACCGCGAATTCCTGTTGTTTGCAAAGACGTATCCGGCGGCGACGCCAACGCCGACGGCGGACGTCGACGCATTCTGGCATTTCCACATTCTCGACACCGTCAAATATGCGCGCGATTGCGCCAGTGCCTTCGGCTATTTCCTGCACCACAAGCCGGATGTCGAATTCGATGACGACGATCAGCAAGAAGAGCTGGCGGACGAGGCCGGATCGGCCGCCGCGTATTGCGCCCTGGCGCGACCGCTGGAGGCTGGCGCCGCGGCATATTGCGCGGCCGCCAAGCCGTCCGCCTACTGCGCTCTCACACAAGTAGGCCGCGCAAAAAACGGCGGCGTACTGCGCAGCAGCCGTACCCGCAAAGGCCTGCTGCGCAGCCGCCGCCCCGCCGTGATCAGGCTGGCGACTGTTCGGGCGGACTAGCCATCAAGGCGCGCAGCTCGCGGATACTGATAGCGCTGGCCTCGTGCATGCGCAACAAGATGGTGGCGCCGATCGGCAAGGTGCGGTGACGGATCTTGCTGATCACCGGTGGCGCCACTTCGAGCACCCGCGAGAGCGCGGCGTCGTTCTTCAGCTTGAGTTTGGCGATGATCGCGTCGAGCACTTTGGCCGGGTTGTAGACCGCCATGTCCGCAGTTTTCTTGCTCATACTCGTATTCCTTTCAAAATCGCTGGCGCGCCACCCGGGCGGCGTGCCATGTTAAACGGGCTGCCCGCCGCTAGGAAAAAGCTTACCCCGGCAGACAAAAAGAGCATACACGGCGGGAACGCCGATTACTTAAGCGAAGCTTATCTCTCCGACCACACGGCGCAAATTGATTTTCTGAATGGAAATAGCGCTTTTGCAGGCGTCCGCGCTTGCGTTAAAATGACCGCCTGCCCGCTTCGGGTTTTTCACCTAACAAGAACAGGCGCCCCGCAATGACATACGAAGAATTCCTCGACGAGGTCACCACCTTGCTGACCGAAATGTACGAACTCGACGATGCCGCCGCCATCAAACTGGTGGTCGACGCCCAGGACGCCGAATATTTTGTCGCCCACGATGACCACGAAGCCATGCGCACCCTCGAGCGCGCCAAGGCCGATGCCAAGACGCTGTACGAGTCGCGCCAGCAAAAGGTGCAGACGCAGCAAAAGCAGCAGCAACGCCGCGCGCAGCAAAAGAAATAAACGCTTTTAGCGCGTGTTCGCCAGCGCCGTCAGTGCCGGCCCGATCTGCGGATAACGCAGGCGCACTCCCAGCTCATGCTTGATGCGGCCGTTGCCGATGCGGCGCGATTCGCTCATGAAACTCATCAATTGCGGCGATACCCGCTGCGCCAGCTCGACACGCGCCAGGCGCGGCGGACGCGGCAGGGCGAAAGCGTCGGCAACCGCATCGAACCAGGCGGCCATCTGCATCTCGCTGTCGTCGACCGCGTTATAAATTCTTCCTGGTAAAGCGCGCATCAGCGCCAGTGCGACGATGCGCGCCAGGTCGTCCGCATGGATGTGATTGGTGAAAACGTCGTCGGCCGCCTCCAGCGCAGGCGTACCCAGCCGCAAGCGCTCGAGCGGCAAGCGTTCCCGCGCGTAAATGCCCGGAGCGCGCACGATGGCCAGCGTGCTATGGCTTTGTCTGGCCCAGTGGCGCAGCACGCGCTCGGCGTCGACGCGGCGAATGGCGCGGGCATTTCTCGGCGCCACCGGGCGGGTTTCATCGATACGTTCCCCTTGGCAATCCCCGTACACGCCACTGGTGCTCACATAAACCAGCCGCGCGGCGTCGGGTAAAATGGCGCACAGATTACGGCTGCGCCGGTCCAGCGCTCCGTGCGCCGGCGGCGGCGCCAGGTGCACGATGTAGCGCGCCAGGCCTTTCAAGCGGCGCAAGCTGGCGCGGTCGTCGAGATCGGCAACGATCGGCACGGCGCCGGCGGCGCGCAGCATCGGGCAACGGTCAACGCTGCTGGTGACGGCAAACACGCGAAAGCGTTCGCGCACCAGCGGCAGCAGGCGCAGGCCGACGTCGCCGCAACCGATGATGAGCAGGCGCGGCTTTTTTAAACGCTGTTTCATTGATTTCATAGATGGCTTCATGTTGGAGATTGTATGACGTTCCAGATTACTGTTCAGCCAAGCGGCCACCGCTTCGACTGCGAGGCCGGTGAAACCGTGCTGGGCGCGGCCATTCGGGCCGGCGTCGGTTTGCCGTATGGCTGCAAGAACGGCGCCTGCGGTTCCTGCAAGGGCAAGGTGGTCGAGGGCGCCGTCACTCACCGTGCACACCAGCAACGCGCCTTGTCCGCCGAGGAAGCTGCCGCTGGCTACGCCCTGTTCTGCTGCGCCATCACCGAGGCCGACCTGGTCATCGAAGCGCGCGAAGTGGCCGGCAGCAGCGAGTACCCGGTGCGCAAAATGCCGTCGCGCGTCCAAAAGCTGGAGCAAGTTGCGCCTGACGTCAAGGTGATGAGCCTGCAATTGCCGGCCAACGAGGCGCTGGCTTACCGCGCCGGCCAGTACATCGAATTCATGTTGAAAGACGGCAAGCGGCGCGCCTACAGCATCGCCAATGCGCCGTCGAGCCTGGATTCGCCCCTCACCCTGCACATTCGCCACATGCCGGGCGGCCTGTTCACCGACCAGGTGTTTTCCACCATGAAGGAGCGCGACATCCTGCGCTTCGAAGGTCCCCTCGGCACCTTCTATTTGCACGAAGATTCCGACAAACCGATCGTGCTGCTGGCCTCCGGCACCGGCTTCGCCCCCGTCAAGGCGCTGGTCGAGCACCTGATCCACCTCAAATCCGAGCGTCCGGTCAGCCTGTACTGGGGTGGCCGCCGCCCGCAAGACTTGTACATGCACGCCCTGTGCGAGCAGTGGGCGCAGATTTTGCCGCGTTTTAGCTATGTGCCGGTGGTGTCCGATCCGTTGCCGGAAGACCAGTGGCGCGGGCGCACCGGCTTCGTGCACGCTGCCGTCATGCAGGATCTTCCCGACCTGTCCGGCCACCAGGTGTATGCCTGCGGCGCGCCCATCATGGTCGAGGCGGCCCAGCGCGATTTTCTTGCCCGATGCGGCTTGCCGGCGGAAGAGTTTTTCGCCGATTCCTTCACCAGCGAAGCCGATCTGGCGCTGCCATAAACCCTGTCAATACCGCGCTCTTGCCGGAATGACCTCGGCAGGGGCGCGCCGAATCGGGCATAATTCTCGGCTGCATCCCGTCGAAAGAGCGCATGTCCCAGCAGCCCTCCCCGTCCACCAGCGGCTTCGCCGTTCTGCGCAACCGTAATTTCGCCTTTTATTTGAGCTCGCGCGTGCTGGGCACCCTGGCCGTGCAAATGCAAAGCGTCGCCATCGGCTGGCAGGTGTACGACATCACCGGCAACCTGTTCGACCTCGGCCTGATCGGCCTGGCCCAGTTCGCCCCTTTTCTCGTATTGATTTTACCGGCCGGCCACGTCGCCGACCGCTACAACCGCCGCAGCGTCATCGCCGCCTGCCTCGGCCTGCAATTTTTGGTCTCCACGCTGTTGCTGTTGTTCAGCCTGTCCGGCTCGCACGTGGTGTGGCCGGTATTCGCCATTCTCGTGCTGTTCGGCTGTGCGCGCGCCTTCATGATGCCCGCTTCACAAGCCATTCTCAAAAACCTGGTTCCGCT
This sequence comes from Massilia sp., assembly GCA_028291845.1. GTDB lineage: Bacteria > Pseudomonadota > Gammaproteobacteria > Burkholderiales > Burkholderiaceae_D > JAFCUW01. Next base: position 3,649 of record JAQGNM010000550.1, read on the forward strand.
GGAAAGTTTCAGCCAGGCCGTGGCGCTCAGTTCCTCCACCTTCCACGTCGCCGTCATCACCGGCCCGGTGCTGGGCGGCCTGCTGTATCTGGCCGGCCCGAAAATCGTTTACATGGTAGCTGGCGCCCTGTTGCTGCTGGCCACGTTCCTGATGACCCGCACCCGCAGCACCACGCAGGTGATCAGCAGCGG
>JAQGNM010000578.1 GCA_028291845.1 Massilia sp.
TCGAATAAACACCTCTCAGCGATATGCGATACAAAAGCGGTTCATTTAAGATTTACCTATCGACATTTATTGCCGAATGGAATTAAACTTGCACTTGTCAGGTCACAAGCGTCGCAAACTTCGGTGCGGAGCGCGCTACATTGCGGTGCAAAAGCGGTTCATCGACATCAATCTATTCAATTGGAAAAATAATGTCAATTAACCAACTCGTGTATATCAGCCAGGCAGTGCGTAAAATGTCGGCCGCCGATTTGCTGGCGATTCAGCGCGTGGCCAAGGAGAACAATGCACCGATCGACGTGACCGGCAGCCTGTTTTACAACGGCGGCTGGTTCCTGCAGGTGCTGGAAGGACCGCTGGCCACCATCGATGCACTGTACCGCAAGATCGAAAAGGATCCGCGCCACAAGAACTCGCGCGTTCTGTACAAGCAGCCGGCGACGTTTCGCACGTTCACGCGCTGGAGCATGAACATGACCAACCTGGAAGACCGCCAGGCCGACAAGTACGAACAGCTGGTGGAGGTCATCGACGCCGCCAGGAGCGACCGCAAGATCGGCCAGGCGTCGCCGGCGGTGACCTTGCTGAATATTTTCAAAAGTTGATGCAAGCGTGCTTGCCGAAGCGGTCGATTCTAATGTGACAAGCCCTGACGCCGCCCACCTTTGTGTGGCACACTTCGGGCTCACATGAATTTCCCGCTGGAGCACATCGTTGGCGCCTACAAGTACGCTTCAAAAAAGTATTCTTCAAAAACTGCCGTATGAGTGGCTGGTCGGCCTGCGCTACACGCGCGCCGGCAAGCGCAGTGGCCGCAACAGTTTTATTTCCTTCATCTCGCTCATTTCCGTGCTCGGCATCGCCCTCGGCGTGGCCGCGCTGATCGTGGTGCTGTCGGTGATGAACGGCTTTCAGAAGGAAGTCACCGACCGCATGCTGTCGGTGCTGGCGCACGTCGAGGTGTTCGATCCGCGCGGCGCGCTGCCCGACTGGCAAGCCTCGCGCGCGGAAGCGTTCAAGAATCCGGCCGTCAAGGGCGCCGCGCCGTTTGTCGAAACCCAGGGCATGCTGGTGCGCGACGTCATGCGTCCGGCGATCATTCGCGGCGTGCTGCCCGATGAAGAAGTCAAGGTGTCCGACGTCGCCAGGCAGATGAAGGCGGGCTCCTTCGCCGAACTGAAACCGGGCTCGTTCAACATCGTCATGGGCTACGCCCTGGCCGGCGCACTCAATCTGTCGATCGGCGACAAGGTGACCATGCTGCTGGCCCAGGCGCAGACCACGCCGGCCGGTATGCTGCCGAGGACACGCACGTTCACCTTGACCGGCATCTTCGAAGCTGGCCACTACGAGTTCGATTCGGGCCTGGCCTTCATCAGCCTGGACGACGCCGAAAAAATGGAGCGCCTGGAAGGGCCGTCGGGCCTGCGCCTGCGCATCGCCGACATGCACCAGGCGCCGCTGATCGCCCGGGAGCTGAAGAGCAGCATGAGCGGACCGCTGGTGGTGCGCGACTGGTCGCAGGCCAACGCCACCTGGTTCGCCGCCGTGCAGACCGAGAAGAAGATGATGTTCATCATCCTGACCCTGATCATCGCGGTGGCCGCTTTTAATCTCGTGTCGACGCTGGTGATGACGGTGACCGACAAGCAGGCCGACATCGCCATCTTGCGCACGCTCGGTTCCTCGCCCCGTTCGATCATGAAGATCTTCATGATCCAGGGCGCGCTGGTGGGCCTGATGGGGATGGCCATCGGTATCGCTTTCGGCGTGCTGGTGGCACTGAACATCGACGTCATCGTGCCGTTTATCGAACACCTGCTGGGCGTGCAGTTCCTGTCGAAAGACATCTACTTCATCAGCACGGTGCCATCCGACCTGCGCTGGCCGGACGTGGCCAAAATCGGCGGCCTGGCCGTCGTGCTGGCCTTCCTGGCCACCCTGTACCCAAGCTACGCCGCCTCGAAAGTCAAACCCGCGGAGGCATTGCGCTATGAATGATCTGAATCTCGACAAGATGGCGGTGAACCAGGCTGCGCAGGCGAATGCGGTGCCGGTGCTCAGTTGCCGCAATCTCGGCAAAACCTTCCGCCAGGGCGATTACGCGGTCGACGTCTTGAACAGCGTTGATTTTTCCATCTTCCCCGGCGAGCGCGTCGCCATTGTCGGCGCTTCCGGTTCCGGCAAGTCGACCCTGCTGCATTTGCTCGGCGGCCTCGACACGCCCACCCGCGGCACGGTCAGCCTGCGCGGCGAAAATTTCGCCACCCTGTCGGAAACCCGCCGCGGCGAATTGCGCAACCGCGATCTCGGCTTCGTCTACCAGTTCCACCACCTGCTGCCGGAGTTTTCCGCGCTCGACAACGTCGCCATGCCGCTGTTGATCCGCCGCGAAAAGCGTGTCGACGCCGACGCCAAGGCGGGCGCCATCCTCAATCGCGTCGGCTTGTCGAAACGGGTTATTCACCGTCCGGGCGAATTGTCCGGCGGCGAGCGCCAGCGCGTGGCCCTGGCGCGCGCGCTGGTGACCCAGCCGGCCTGCGTGCTGGCCGACGAGCCGACCGGTAACCTCGACCACGCCACCGCCCAGTCGATTTTCGACCTGATGCTCGACTTGTCGAAGACGCTCGGTACCGCCTTTGTCATCGTCACCCACGACATCGAACTGGCCAGGCGCTGCGACCGCGTCTACCGGCTGACCGAGCACGGCCTGGCGCCGGCGTAGAGCGCATGTGGATCGACACCCACTGCCACCTCGACGCCCACGAATTCGGCGGCGTCGAACAGTCGCTGGCGGTGGCCCGCGCGGCCTTTGATAACGGCGTGTCGATGATCGTGATTCCCTCGGTCGACCGCCACAATTTCGATCTGGCCGCGCAGTTGTCAAGCACGGCGCCGAACGCCAGCTACGCGCTCGGCATCCACCCGATCTGCGTGCCGGCCGCGCGCGAGGAAGATTTGAGCTTGCTGCGCGCCCGCGTGGAAAGCGCGATGACCGACCCGCGCTTTGTCGCTATCGGCGAAATCGGCCTGGATTTTTTCATCCCCGCACTGACCGAACCGGCCATGCGCGAAAAGCAGGACCATTTTTTTCGCGAACAGCTGCGCATCGCCCGCGATTTTGAATTGCCGGTGCTGATGCACGTGCGCCGCTCGCAGGATCAAGTGCTCAAACACGTGCGCCAGGTGCGTCCCGCGGGCGGTATCGCCCACGCCTTCAACGGCAGCTTTCAGCAGGCGCAGATCTATATCGACCTGGGTTTCAAATTGGGCTTCGGCGGCGCCATGACGTTTACGCGCGCGCTGCAAATCCGAAGGCTGGCCACCCAGCTGCCGCTTGAAGCGATCGTGCTCGAGACCGACGCGCCGGATATTTCGCCAAGCTGGATTCATCCGGCCCGCAACAGCCCTGAGCAACTGCCGGCGATCGGCGCCGCGCTCGCCGAACTGCGCGGCGTTACGATCGACGCCATCGCCTTTCAAACCGGGCGCAACGCCTCGTCGGCGCTGCCTCGTCTCGCCGGTTTGATTCCTGCGTCACTTCCCGGCGCCGTATAAATCGGCGGCCGCCCGCGCCAGGCGGATCGCCATGCCGGCCGCCGCCAGGAACGCCGCCGCCAGCGCAAAACCCCAATCGCGCTCGCCGTGCACTTCAGCCATGTTCGAGCCCTCGAAACGCGCGACCCGCATGGACGACGCCAGTTCATCGACCGTTGCCGCCAGCCGGCTGGCGGCGCCGACGATGCTTTCGCAATCGTTATTGCGGCTGAAAACGTTGTCGACGCAGCCCGGGTAGCGCGCGCCGAAATCGTGCAGCGCGCGGGCGGCCATCTGCCACTCGACGATCGACGCGCCGGCGGCGGGACGCGCCCGGGCGATGGCGCACAGTTCGTTGGCTGCCACGCCGGGATTGAACGGCGTCAGGTTGGCCGATGAGGGCACCGCGCCCCGTTGAATGGGCGGCTCGTTGCGCGCAGCCGTGCACTGCGCGCTGGCGACCGCGCGCAAGCCCTCGTCGACCATTGCCTGCGCCGCATGCACGCGTTGCTCGAGCAGTACCTGGTTGCTGCTCATGGCGACGCGGCCGGCGAACACCGCCAGGCCGATCAGCCCCACGGTGAGCAGCACTTCCGACAGCAAGTTCAAACGCCGCCACGAGGATGGACTGCGCGCCCGCCCGCCGCGATACAGGGCCAGGGCGGCCAGGCCGATCGTCAAAGCGGCGAGGGCGAACGACAGGGCCGGGTAGGCGAGCAGGGTGGGGAAGCCGGGTTCGATCATGAGCTGATTTGCAGTGTTCAGGCAGGGTGGTCGCGACAGGCGCTTATGTGTCTGATTATGTGTCTTTTCAGCCTGCCGCGGGGCAGAAATTGTGCTTGACCAGCACGCCCGCTCAGGCTTAGTATTTAGTCATTCGTCTAATTAGGTCGCCGCCAAACTATGTCGAGCTCGATCCAGGATGCCTTCAAGGCCATTGCCGACCCCACCCGCCGTGAAATCCTGCGCCTGTTGCGCAGCGAGGAAATGACCGCCGGCGACCTGGCGGACCGGTTCGACATGAGCAAACCGAGCATGTCGCACCATTTCGCCGTACTCAAGGCGGCCGAACTGATCACCAGCCGGCGCGACGGCCAGACCATCTGGTATGGCCTGAACACCAGCGTGGTCGAGGACTTGCTGGCCTGGGCCGTGGAACTGGCGCGCGGTCCGGACAAGCCATCCCCAAAGGAGAAAGCATGAAAAACCGCATTTTGTTGCTGTGCATCGCACTCATCGTTTCGATGGCCGCCTGGACCGCCCTGGTGTATGCGGGCTTGCCGGCGCTGCTCGCCATCCATTGGGACATGGCCGGCAATGTCAACGGCGTCGCCCCGCGGGCTTTTTTGTTCGGCCACGTCGGCCTGATGGCCGCCGTGCTGCTGCTGTGGTTGTGGCTGCCGGCGCTGTCGCCGCAACGCTTCGGCGTCGACAGTTTCAAGGGGACCTACTGGCGCATCGGCCTGCTGGTGGTCGCCATGCTGGCGTTTATCCATGCCATGCTGTTGTGGACGGCGCTGTCGCCCGCAGCGCTCCCGCCCGCCCCGCACATGGCAGCCGCCGCCGCCGCTGTCTTCATTGGCCTGCTCGGCAATGTCATGGGCAAGGTCAAACGCAACTTCTGGATCGGCATCCGCACGCCGTGGACCCTGGCAAGCGAGCGGGTCTGGTACACCACCCACCGGCTGGCCGGCAAGACCATGGTGGGCGGCGCGGCGCTGTCGCTGATCGGCACTTTCGCCGGCTTGCCGACCGCGCTGTGCATTGCGGTGGCGCTTGCCGGAGTGTTGGCGCCGGCAGCGTATTCCCTTATTGCCTACCGGCGCATCGAAAGCGGCAGAGCCTGATGATGTGAAGCGCATTAGACGCGCGCCAAAGGCGCTTCTCGCGCGTGCAGCCACACTGGCTGATTTGGCGAGAGGCCAGTCATGCGTTGTGCAATTCTCGGCTTTGTGGCCGGGGCCGCCTGGATCCAGACTTGCGCCGTTCTGCCGGATAACAAGATCCTGCTGGATCTGGCGCTGGCGGCGCTGTTCATGCTGCTGGCCTTGCGCGGGCCGGTGCGGGCGGCGCTTGCCGGCGCCATGTTTGGTTTGTGCTGGGCGGCCGTGCTGGCGCAGCTTGCCCTGGCGCCGCAGCTGGCGATGGAAGACGAGGGGCGCGATTTCACCGTAATCGGCACCATCGACAGCCTGCCGTATAAATTCGAGCAGGGCGTGCGCTTCAATTTCAAGGTCGAGCAGACCATCGAGGGCAAGCCGGCGCTGCCGCTGCCGCCGCGGCTGGCCTTGTCGTGGTACGCTGGTTTTCGCGGCAAGCAGGATGGTCCTGTCGGCGACGTCCAGCCGGGAGAACGATGGCGCCTGACGGTGCGCTTGCAGCGTCCCCATGGCAGCGCCAACCCGGACGGCTTCGATTACGAAGTGTGGCTGCTGGAGCAGGGCGTGCGCGCCACCGGGTATGTGCGTGCCGATGCGGACGGCAACCGGCGCCTGGACGGCTTTGTGATGAGCGCGCCGAACCGGGTGCAGCGCTGCCGCGCACTGCTGCGCGCGCGCATTCTCGCGGCACTGCCGGGGCGGCCGTATGCCGGCGTGATCGTCGCCCTTGTGGTGGGCGACCAGCGCGCCATCGAGCAGGACGACTGGCAGGTATTCAGCCGCACCGGGGTCAGCCATCTGATTTCCATCTCGGGGCTGCATATCACCATGGTGGCCGGGATGGTCGCCATGCTCGCTTCCAGCCTGTGGCGGCGCTCGTTTTTCACTTCGCTGCAGTTGCCGCTGCTGATACCCGCGCAAAAGGTGGCGGCGCTGGCCGGCGCCGCCATGGCGCTGCTGTACGTGCTGCTGGCCGGCTTCGGCGTGCCGGCCCAGCGTACCTTATACATGCTGGCGGTACTGGCGCTGGCCTTGTGGACGGGCAGGCTGACCAGCATCTCGCACGTTCTGTGCGCGGCGCTCGGCCTGGTGGTGCTGCTCGACCCGTGGGCGGTGCTGGCGCCCGGCTTCTGGCTGTCGTTCGGCGCGGTCGGCTTGATTTTAT
>JAQGNM010000600.1 GCA_028291845.1 Massilia sp.
CGCCGGCAAGAAGGCGCAAGCGATCACCACGCTCAAGGGCGTCGGCGGCAACGACGGTACGGCCGATCTGGCCCGTTACTGGATCATGGCCATCAACCACCCGATGAACTGATCGGCGCCGGTTTGACCGGCTCCACATGAAGCGCTGCCGGCCTCGCCCGCAGCGCTTTTTTTATGACCATCACGACTCTTTTACTGCGCAGAAAGCGCCCGCAGGGCAGATGGGGTGTGAAAGCCGCAACTTGACCGTATAATTCACTATTTGGCTTGCAGCCTCAGGCGCTCAACTGGCAATCGCACCGGCGTTGCGCGGAAGGCAGCAAAAAGGCAGCACACATGGCGGCACACATCACATGAAGGTATTCCGGGGACTCCCCAACGACCGCGCGCGCGCGCCGTGCGCCCTCACGATCGGCAATTTCGACGGTGTCCACCGCGGGCACCAGGCATTGCTCGCGCGCGTGCGCGCCGCCGCCACGCAACTGGGTGTCGAGGCGGCCGTGATGACCTTCGAGCCGCATCCACGCGAATTTTTCGCCGCGCGCTCGGGCGACCTGTCACGCGCGCCGACCCGCATCGCCAACCTGCGCGACAAGCTGGGTTCGCTGGCAGCGGCCGGCACCGACCGCGTCATCGTCGAGCATTTCAATGCCCAGTTCGCCGCCATGCCGCCCGAGGAATTTACCTCGCGTGTGCTGGTCGAGGGTTTGCATGTGAAATGGCTGATGGTCGGCGACGATTTCTGCTACGGCGCCCGGCGCGCCGGCACCGTCGCCATGCTCAAGGAAGCCGGACAGCGGCACGGCTTTCATGTCGAAACCTTGCCGACCGTGACGCACGGCGAGCGCCGCATCTCGTCGTCGGCGGTGCGCGAGGCGCTCGCTGCCGGTGATTTTGTGCAAGCGAAGCAACTGCTCGGCCATGATTACGCCATGTCCGGCCACGTCATCCACGGCCAGAAACTGGGCCGCACCCTGGGCTTTCCGACGCTGAACCTGCGGGTGGCGCACCGCGCCGCCCTGTCCGGCATTTTCATCGTGCGCGTGCATGGCTTGGGGCCGGCTCCGCTGGCGGCGGTCGCCAGCATCGGCGTGCGCCCCACGGTCGACGATTCGGGACGCGTGCTGCTGGAAGTGCACGTGTTCGATTACTCCGGCGATTGCTACGGCAAGCTGGTGCAGGTCGAGTTCCTCGAGAAAATCCGCGACGAAGAAAAATATACCGACCTGGCGACCCTGACGGCCGCCATCAACGGCGACGCCGTGCGCGCCCGCGACTGGTTCGCCAGCCGCGCCGGCGCCCTCACGGCCACCGACCGAATTTGACGCTGGCCAGCGTGTAGCCCGCGCGCCCGTCCGGGCGCGCAGCCAGCAGTCCCGACAGATTTAACTTGTAAAGAAACCCATGTCCGATACCAAACCGTCGAATCCCAAATCCGCCCCTCCTCAGCCGGGTGCTCCGAAGGCAGCCAGGAAGCCGGAGAGCAAATACCCGGTCAACATGACCGACACCAGCTTCCCCATGCGCGGCGACCTCGCCAAGCGCGAGCCGGGCTGGGTCAAACAGTGGCAAGACAAAAAACTCTACGAGCGCGTGCGCAAGGCCAGTGCCGGGCGGCCGAAATTCATCCTGCACGACGGCCCGCCATACGCCAACGGCGACATCCACCTCGGTCACGCGGTGAACAAAATTTTGAAGGACATGATCGTCAAGGCGCGCACCCTGGCCGGTTTCGACGCGCCCTACGTGCCGGGCTGGGACTGCCACGGCATGCCGATCGAGATCCAGATCGAAAAACTGTACGGCAAAAACCTGCCGACCGCCGAAGTGTTGACCAAGGCGCGCGCTTACGCGCTCGAACAGATCGACAAGCAGCGTGCCGGCTTCATCCGCCTGGGCGTACTCGGTGAATGGGACAATCCCTACATGACCATGGCCTTCGGTAACGAGGCCGACGAACTGCGCGCGCTCGGCACCTTGCTCGACAAGGGCTACGTGTACCGCGGCTTAAAGCCGGTCAACTGGTGCTTCGATTGCGCCTCGGCGCTGGCCGAGGCGGAAGTCGAATACGAAAACAAGAAGGACCCGGCGATCGACGTCGGCTTCCCGTTCGCCCAGCCGGAAAAACTGGCAGCCGCGTTCGGCCTGCCTGCGCTGCCGCCCGGCGACGGTTTTGTCGTCATCTGGACCACCACGCCATGGACCATCCCGTCGAACCAGGCCTTGAATGCCAACGGCGAAGTGACGTACGCGCTGGTGCAGTCCGAGCGCGACGGCAAGCCGCTGCTGTTGATCCTGGCGGCCGATCTGGTCGAAGCGTGCCTGGCCCGCTACAAGCTAGAAGGCAAAGTCATCGCCACCTGCCCGGGCACCGCGCTGGAGGGCATCAGCTTCCACCATCCGTTGTACCAGGCCGACCCGTTTTATGACCGCCTGTCGCCGATGTACCTGGCCGACTACGTCACCACCGAAAGCGGCACCGGCGTGGTCCACTCGGCGCCGGCCTACGGCCTCGAGGACTTCGTCTCCTGCAAGGCGCACGGCATGAAAGACGACGAGATCCTGACCCCGGTGATGGGCGACGGCCGCTTTGCCCCGTCGCTGCCGCTGTTCGCCGGCATGACCATCTGGGAAGCCTCCAAGCCGATCTGCGCCGCCCTGCGCGAGGCCGGCGCGCTGTTCGAACTCAAAATGTTCGTCCACAGCTACATGCACTGCTGGCGCCATAAAACCCCGATCATCTACCGCGCCACCTCGCAGTGGTTCGCCGGCATGGACGTCATCCCCAAGGACGGCGGCGCCACCCTGCGCGCCACCGCCTTGCAAGGCATCGAGAACACCGCCTTCTTCCCCGATTGGGGCCAGGCGCGTCTACACGGCATGATCGCCAACCGTCCCGACTGGACCTTGTCGCGCCAGCGCCAGTGGGGCGTGCCGATGGCCTTCTTCCTGCACAGGGAAACCGGCCAGCTGCACCCTGACACCCCGGCCCTGATCGAAAAAGTGGCCAAGCTGTTCGAAGAAAGAGGCATCGACGCCTGGCAGAGTCTGCAACCGGAAGATGTCGGCGTCGACGGCGCGCTGTACGTCAAGAACAAGGACACCCTCGACGTCTGGTTCGACTCGGGCGCCACCCACCAGACGGTGCTGCGCGGCTCGCACAAGAACGAGCTGGCATTCCCGGCCGACCTGTACCTGGAAGGATCGGACCAGCACCGCGGCTGGTTTCATTCGTCCCTGTTGACCTCGTCGATGTTGAACGGTACCCCGCCGTACAAGGCGCTGCTGACGCACGGCTTCACGGTCGACGCCGAAGGCAAGAAGATGTCCAAGTCGCTGGGCAACACCCTGGCGCCGCAAAAAATCTCCGATACCCTCGGCGCCGATATCCTGCGCCTGTGGGTGGCCTCGACCGACTACAGCGGCGAACTGTCGATCTCCGACGAGATCCTCAAACGCGTGACGGAATCCTACCGCCGCATCCGCAACACCCTGCGCTTTTTACTCGCCAATACCTCCGACTTCGACCCGGCCGCCAACGCCGTGCCGACCGCCGAGATGCTCGAGATCGACCGCTACGCGGTGGCCGCCATGGCCGCGCTGCAAAGCGACATCCTGGCGCACTACGAGCGCTACGAATTCCATCCGGTGATCGCGCGCCTGCAGAACTACTGCTCGGAAGACCTGGGCGGCTTTTACCGGGACATCCTGAAGGACCGTCTGGACACGACCGCACCCGATTCGCAGGCGCGCCGCTCGGCGCAAACGGCGCTGTGGCACATCGCCCAGAGCCTGCTGCGGGTGATGGCCCCGACCTTGACATTCACCGCCGAGGAGGCCTGGCAGTCGTTCGCCACGCCGCAAGCCTACGCCGCCAGCGACGAGACGATTTTCACGCAGACCTACTGGGAACTGCCGGCGGTCGCCGACGGCGCAGCGCTGCTCGACAAATACGCCGCCGTGCGCGCGGTGCGTGCCGACGTCACCAAGCAGCTCGAGGAACTGCGCGGCTCGGGCGCCATCGGCTCGTCCCTGCAGGCGGAGATCACGATCAAGGCCGCGCTTGAGAAATACCAGCTGCTGTCGAGTTTCGACGACGAGCTGCGCTTTGTGTTCATCACCTCGCAGGCCAAAGTCGAGCAAGTGCCCGCTGTCGAAGACGAAGCTGTGGTGGTGGCCGCTTCGAGCGCCCAGAAGTGCGAGCGCTGCTGGCATTACCGGGCCGACGTCGGCGCCCACGCCGACCATCCAGGTCTCTGCCAGCGCTGCTACAGCAACCTGTTCGGCGCCGGCGAGACCCGCCGCTTCGCCTGACCGAATAATCGATCAACCCCCGCCCGATAAACCGCCAACCCGACCACCCGAGCACCCATGGCCACTAAAAAAACAACGACCTTCTCGACCTCCAAGAACCGCGGCTCCTTGATGCCATGGCTGGGTATCGCCTTCATCGTCATCCTGTTCGATCAGCTGTCGAAGATCGCCATCACCAAGATGTTCGTGCTGGGCCAGGAAAAAGCCATCACCTCGTTCTTCAACCTGGTGTTGGCCTACAACCGCGGCGCCGCCTTCAGTTTTCTGTCCGACCAGGGCGGCTGGCAGCGCTACTTTTTCACGGCGATCGGCGTGGTGGCGGTGGTGTTCATCATTTATTTGCTGCGCAAGCATGCCGGCCAGCGCCTGTTCTGCTGGGCGCTGGCGCTGGTGATGGGCGGCGCCATCGGCAACGTCATCGACCGCCTGCTGTACGGCCACGTGATCGACTTCCTCGACTTTCACCTGGCCTCGGTCGGCCACTTCCCGGCCTTTAATATCGCCGACAGCGCCATCACGGTCGGCGCGATCTTGTTCATTTACGACGAGCTGCGCCGGGTCGGCAAAAACTGAACACTGCCTGAGCACACTGTCAAAAGGAGGCTGCATGGATTTACAAGGCAAAAAGATCGTTCTCGGCCTGACCGGCGGCGTTGCCTGCTACAAGGCGGCCGAGCTGTGCCGCTCGCTGGTCAAGCAGGGCGCCAGCGTGCAGGTGGTGATGACCGAGGCGGCCACCCACTTCATCGGCGCCGTTACCATGCAGGCCTTATCAGGCCATACCGTTTATACCGATCAGTGGGACCCGCGGGTCGACAACAACATGGCCCACATCGATCTCACGCGCGACGCCGACGCCATCCTGATCGCGCCCTGCTCGACCGATTTCCTGAGAAAACTGGCGCACGGCGCCTGCGACGACCTGCTGTCGACATTGTGCGTGGCGCGCCCGCGCCGGCTGCCTTTGCATATCGCTCCGGCGATGAACGTCGAAATGTGGGAGAACCCGGCGACGCAGCGCAACGTCGCCCAGCTGCGCCAGGACGGCGTGTCGATCTTCGGTCCGGCCGCCGGCGCCCAGGCCTGCGGCGAAACCGGCTTTGGACGCATGCTCGAAGCAGAGGAACTGCTCGACGAACTGGTGGCGGCGTTTCAGCCAAAGTCCCTGGCCGGCAAGCGGGTCCTGATCACCGCCGGCCCCACGTTCGAGCCGATCGACCCGGTGCGCGGCATCACCAATCTGTCGTCCGGCAAAATGGGCTACGCGGTGGCGCGCGCGGCACGTGAAGCGGGCGCCGAGGTGGTGCTGGTATCGGGCCCCACCGCGCTCGCCGCGCCGCATGGCGTGCGCCGCATCGACGTGCAAAGCGCCCAGCAAATGCACGACGCCGTCATGGCCCATGTGCACGGCCAGCACGTCTTCATCGGCGTCGCGGCAGTGGCGGACTGGCGGGTGGTCAACGCCAGCGCGCAAAAAATGAAAAAAACCGCGGACGCCATCCCGCAGCTGGAATTTGCCCAGAACGTCGACATCCTGGCGGCGGTGGCGGCCACCACCTCGCTGTCGGGCTGGCCGTACTGCGTCGGCTTTGCGGCCGAATCGGAAAACCTGATCGAGTTCGGCGCCGTCAAGCGCGAAAGAAAAGGCATACCTTTGCTCGTGGGCAATATCGGTCCACAAACCTTCGGGCAGGATGACAACAGCGTGATCCTGTTCGACGAAGCCGGCCACACCGTGCTGCCGCGCGCCGACAAGCTGACCCTGGCGCGCCAGCTGATTTCCGAGATCGCCAAGCGCATCGACGAGCGCTCCCTGCTTACATGATGACTGAACCACGCATGAAAAATATCCAGATCAAGATTCTCGACCCGCGCATGAAGGACATGCTGCCGGCCTACGCCACCCCGGGCAGCGCGGGCCTGGACCTGCGCGCCTGCATCGACGAGCCGATCGTCATCGAAGCCGGCGCCACCGTGCTCATTCCCACCGGCCTGGCGATCCACGTGGCCGATCCCGGCTACTGCGCGATGATTCTGCCAAGAAGCGGCATGGGCCACAAGAACGGCATTGTGCTGGGGAATCTGGTAGGCTTGATCGATTCCGATTACCAGGGCCAGCTGATGGTCTCGACCTGGAACCGCGGCCAGCAGGCGTTCACCTTGCAGCCGATGGAACGCCTCGCACAGTTGATCGTCGTGCCGGTGCTGCAGGTTGGTTTCAACGTCGTCGACGAATTCGACTCGGAACAGCAAAGCGAACGCGGTGCTGGTGGCTTCGGCAGCACCGGCCAACGATAACAAGCAATAGCCAACAATAACCAACAATAAAACGGAGATCACCCATGCGCGCCCCACATCTGCGCCCAGCAGCATCCCTTTCACTGATGGCCGTCGGCATCGCCGTTTTCCTCACCGGCTGCACCACCCCGCCGGTGATGCAGCAAGGCCCGGTGGCGCCGGCGCCGGCCACCTCCACGACTGAACCGGAAGCGCAGGTGCTGACGCCGCGCATGGCGCAGGAAGCCGAACAACTGAGCCGCATGGCCACCTTGCAGGACCGCCTGTACCGCGTCGCCGCCCCCCTGCTGATCGCCAACGCCGACCTGTGCAAGGGCCAGGCCCGCAACCTGCTCGGCTTCACCGCCAAGAACCGCTACTCCTACCCCGGCAACTACAACGAAGCCGCCCACGTCGCCTTCGGCATGGGCGAACACCTGCAGGTCACCGGCGTGCTGGCCGGCAGCGGCGCCGCCCAGGCCGGACTCAAACGGGGCGACCGTCTGCTCACCGCCGGCGGCAAGAAGCTGCCGACCGGCGCCAATGCCTCGACCACCGCGGGCAGCGTGTTCGGCCCCCTGTTGGCGGCCAATTCGCAGCTGGCCATGGGCATCGAGCGCGACGGCGACAAGCGCTCGCTGACCGTGCCGGTGACCCGCGCCTGCGGTTTCGGTATCGAACTGGGCAACGCCGACAACATCAACGCCTACAACGACGGCAGCCGCGTGATGGTCACCCGCGGCATGATCGGCTTTACCCGCAACGACGACGAACTGGCCTACCTGCTGGCCACCGGCATGGCGCACAACCTGCTGGGCCACCCGGCTTCGCAGCGCTATGCCGGCACCGTCGGCAGCATCATCGACAACCTGGTGAAAGTGCAGCCGGATACCTCGATGCTGATCGGCAGCGGCGGCATCAAGGCCATGAGCGCCGACAGCGACGTCGCCGCCGACCGCCTGGCCCTGTACCTGGCCGCGCGCGCCGGTTACAACATCGATGGCGCCGCGCCGTTCTGGAAGCGGCTGGCGGCTACCTATCCGGCCACGGTGTTGAACGGCTTCGTCGCCAACCACCCCGCCACCGCGGCGCGCCTGGCGGGCATCGAAAAGGCGACAGCTGAAATCAAGTCGAAGCAGTCGGGCAAAAAGGCGCTGATGCCGTAACGGCTCTGAAGATAAGGATCGAAAAAAAGGGCCGGGTCGATTCGATCCTGCCCTTTTTTTATTAAAAATTCGGAAAGTCGGGGAACAGGCTGCCCATCACCCAGGTCAGAAGGCCGCAAAACCCCACCGCGCCGACCAGCACGAGCAGCAGACGGCCGAACTTCGGCGAATCATCGGCTTTGTTTGTATTATGGTCGCTCTTCATCCACTCTTCCCAAGGCGCGGTTTTGACAGCGCCCAGTATATTCGATCCCATGGACAGCATTGACCTTGAAGTATTAAAAACCGCCGCCGGCTGGATTGCCGACGGCCTGCGCTGCCAGTTGGTCACCGTGATCAAGACCTGGGGCTCGAGCCCGCGCCCGATCGGCGCCCTGCTGGCCATTTGCGAAACCGGCCAGGTGGTCGGCTCGGTGTCGGGCGGCTGCATCGAGGACGACCTGATCGCCGAAGTGAGAAATGTCGGCATCTCGCGCACACTGCCCGAAATCGTCAGCTACGGCATCAGCGCCGACGAGGCGCACCGCTTTGGTTTGCCCTGCGGCGGCACCATCGAGCTGGCGATCGAGCCGCTGGGCTTGCACAGCGGCGTGGCCGATCTGCTGGCGCGGCTGGACCGCCACGAGCTGGTGGCGCGCCGTCTCGATCTCAAAACCGGCGCGGTGACGCTCGGCGCCAGCCCGCCGGGACTGGTCCTGAATGTCGACCAGGACACGCTCACCAGCGTGCACGGCCCGCGATGGCGCCTGTTCATCATCGGCGCCGGCCAGCTGTCGCGTTTCGTCGCGCAAGTGGCGACCGCGATGGATTACCACGTCACCGTGTGCGACCCGCGCGAAGAGTACCGCAGCGGCTGGTCGGTCCCTGGCGTGCGGGTGGTGCACATGATGCCCGACGACCTGGTGCTCGAATCGCATCTCGATGCCAGGAGCGCCGTGCTGGCGCTGACCCACGACCCCAAGCTGGACGACCTGGCGCTGATGGAGGCCTTGAAATCGGCGGCTTTCTATGTCGGCGCGATCGGCTCGCGCGCCAACAACAACAAGCGGCGCGAACGACTCAAACTGTTCGACGTCAGCGAGGCGCAGCTGGCCAGGCTGCACGGCCCGGTGGGTCTGTACATCGGCAGCAAGACGCCGGCCGAAATCGCGATCTCGATTTTGGCCGAACTCACGGCCGTCAAGAACGCGGTGCCGGCCGCCATGCTGGTGCCGCACGCCGCCG
>JAQGNM010000032.1 GCA_028291845.1 Massilia sp.
TCAGTTGCGCTTCCACCGTGCGCTCGAGCGTGGCCAGGTTGGCCGCGGTGGAGGAATCGGCCATGCGCAGCATCTCTTCGGGCGCGGGACGTTGCGCCGTTTGCGCCAGCGCGTCATTCGACCAGGCCAGGCTGACCACCACCATCCAGAAACGCAGCATCATCAAAGACCTCAAATAAACCCGGCGTTGGCGCCGGCATGGTAGTTCGTCAGGCAGGGAACCGTTGTCATTGCCCGTCATTGTACGGGCGAAGTCAGATCGGAGTGCGCCGCCGCGCTTTCAATGCTTGACGATGGGGATGTCCAGCGCCCTTTGCATGCCGATGGTTTGTTCGTGGATGCGCTGGCGCGCCAGCATTTCCTCGTTGCGCTGCTCGGCCTTGATGCGCTCGAGCGTCTGCTCGCGGCGCCGTTCGGCGCTGATGCTCTCCGTTTCGCGTTCGACGTAGACCACACGCGGCTCCATGCGCGCCATGGCGATCTCGCGCCGGCGCTGCTCCTCGGCGCGGCGGCGCTCGTTGAGCACTTGCTGGGCCTGGCGGCTCTCGACCGCCTCCTGCAGCCGCGCCGCTTCGGCGGCCGCCGCTGCCGCGGTGATCGCTTCGACGGCCGCCGCCGCCGCCGCGGTGCGCTGAGCCTGCACCTTGTAATACGTGAGGGCGGCCACCAGTACCACGGCCAGGGCGATGATGGGCAACCAGGGCGTGCGTTTTTCTTCCACCACGATGGTGACCGGCGCCGTTTCCTTGTGCCGCAGGCGGGCGTCATAGGCCTCGCGCCGGGTGGGCGAGCCGAGAATGCTGTATGCCTCGCCGATGGCCTTGGCGCGGATCATGTCGTCGGCATCGGTGCCGGTCTTGCCAAGTTCGGCCAGGGCGGTGCGGTAGGCGGTTTCAACCTGGGCCGTGCTGGCGCTGCGGGAGAGGCCCAGGACATCGTACAAAGTGCGCATTGTGCAATCTCATGATAACGAACAAATAAAAATATACCATGAGAATAATTGCCCAGTAGAATTATTTTGCAGCTTATTTGTTGTCTTCTTCACCCGGCGCCGGCATCTCGCTCGGTGGTACATCGAGCTTCAATTCGAGCTGTTCGGTCATGTCGGTTTTCTTCTCGATCGACACCAGGCGCGGGAAGGCGATGATCAAGCCCACCATGATGATCTGGATCAGCACGAACGGGATGGCGCCCCAATAAATGTCGCTGGTCTTGACTTCCTTCGGCGCCACCGAGCGCAAGTAAAACAGGGCGAATCCGAACGGCGGGTGCATGAAGGAGGTCTGCATGTTCACCCCCAGCAGCACGCCAAACCAGATCAGGTCGATGCCGAGTTTATTTGCCACCGGCCCCACCAGCGGCACCAGGATGAACGCCAGCTCGAAGAAATCGAGAAAAAAGGCGAGCACGAAGAACATCACATTGACCACCACCAGAAAGCCGGTGACGCCGCCCGGCAGGCTGGTGAGCAAGTGCTCGACCCACAGGTCGCCATTGACGCCGCGGAACACCAGCGAAAACACGGTCGAGCCGATCAAGATGAAAATGACGAAAGCGGACAGGCGGGTGGTCGAATGCATGGCCTGGCGCAGCAGGCTCCACGACAGCCGGCGGTTGGCGATCGCCAGGATAATGGCGCCGGCCGCGCCCATGCCGCCGCCCTCGGTCGGGGTGGCCATGCCGATGAAAATCGTGCCGAGCACCAGGAAAATCAGCGCCAGCGGCGGAATCAGCACGAACACGACTTTCTCGGCCATGCGCGAGAGCAGCCCGAGCTTCAAACTGCGGTTGGCGACGGCGGCCGCAAAGGCAAACACGATGGCGGCGGCGCTGGAAAAGATCGCCAGCTCATCGGCGGCCAGGTCCGGATGGCTGGCGCCCCACACCTTGTCGAAGGCATAGCCGACGCCGATGGCCACCAGCAGCAGCGCCAGCAGCGACAGCACGCCGCTGTCGCCGTTCGGCTGGCGCAGATTTCTCGCCTCTAACGGCAGCGCCGGCACATAAGCCGGTTTGATCAGGGACAGTCCCAGCACGTAGGCGGCGTACATGCCGGTCAGCATCAGGCCCGGCACGAAGGCGGCGCGGTACATGTCGCCGACCGAGCGGCCGAGCTGGTCGGCCATGACGATCAGCACCACCGAGGGGGGAATGATCTGCGCCAGGGTGCCGGAGGCCGCGATCACGCCCGAGGCCAGCCGTTTGTCGTAGCCGTAGCGCAGCATCACGGGCAGCGAAATCAGGCCCATCGAGATGACGGAAGCGGCCACCACGCCGGTGGTGGCCGCCAGCAAAGCGCCAACGAAAATCACGGCGTAGGCGACGCCGCCGCGGATCGGCCCGAACAGCTGGCCGATGGTATCCAATAAATCCTCGGCCATGCCGGAGCGCTCGAGGATCAGCCCCATGAACGTAAAGAAGGGAATCGCCAGCAGGGTGTCGTTGCCCATGATGCCGAAGATACGGTTCGGCAGCGCCTGCAGCAGCTCGGGTTTTAATAGTCCCAACTCGATGCCGACGAAGCCGAAAAACAGGCCGTTGGCGGCCAGCGAAAAGGCCACCGGAAAACCGGAGAGCAGGAAGATGACGAGCGTGCCGAACATGATCGGCGCGATGTTGGCGATAATAAATTGTTCCATTAAGTCCCCGAAGTTGCGCTGCGCGCCGCACTCGATCATGCGGTCGAATTTTTTTATTGCGCTTTTCAGCCGATCTGGTTGGCTTCCTTGATCGCCGCGATTTCATCCTGCGGCGTGGTGGCGTGCTTGGCGAAATCGCTGCCGTCGCTGCGGCCGGTGAGGTAAGCGATGCGCTTGATGATTTCGGAGATGCCCTGCAGCAGCAGCAGGAAAAAGCCGGCCGGCACCAGCAGCTTGGCAGGCCAGACGATCAGGCCGCCGGCGCTGCTCGAGCTTTCGCCGGTCAGGAGGGAATAACGGAAAAACGCGATGCCGTAGTAAAAAATCAGCAGGCACACCGGCAGCAGGAACAGGAGGTAACCGGCGAGGTCGATCCACACCTGGGTGCGCTTTGAAAAGTGGCCGGTGATGACGTCGATGCGCACATGTTCGTCGCGCCGCAAAGTGTAGGCGCTGGCCAGCATGAAGACCGCGGCGAACAGATACCACTGGATCTCCAGCCAGGCGTTCGAACTCATCTTGAAGGTATAACGCACCAGCGCATTGACGGCGCAGATGATCACCGCCAGTAACAAGGCCCAGCTGACGGCGCCGGCGATTTTCTCATTCAAGGTGTCGATGGCGCGTGAGAGGGCGATGAACATGGCGGCTCCCGGGTTTTATTTAGTTAGCGAGCTGGGCGCGCACGCGGGCGATCGCCGCGCGCACCTGTTTGGGGGCGGTACCGCCGACGTGGTCGCGCGCCGCCACACTGCCTTCGAGGGTCAGTACGGCAAACACGTCGTCCTCGATCAGCGGAGAAAATGCTTGCAGATCGGCCAGCGCCATCTCCGACAGATCGCGCCCGGCATCGTCGCAGGCGCGCACCGCGCGCGCCACCGCTTCGTGGGCGTCGCGGAACGGCAAACCCTTTTTCACCAGGTAATCGGCCAGATCGGTGGCGGTGGCGTAGCCCTGCAGGGCGGCGGCGCGCATATTCTCCGGTTTGACAGTGATGCCGCCGGCCATGTCGGCGAAGATGCGCAAGGTGTCGGTGACGGTGTCGACGGTGTCGAACAGCGGCTCCTTGTCTTCCTGGTTGTCCTTGTTGTAGGCCAGCGGCTGGCCCTTCATCAAAGTAAGCAGGCCCATCAGGTGGCCGTACACGCGGCCGGTATTGCCGCGCGCCAGTTCCGGCACGTCGGGGTTTTTCTTTTGCGGCATGATCGACGAGCCCGTGCAGAAGCGGTCGGCGATGTCGATGAAGCCGACGCGCGGGCTCATCCAGATGATCAGTTCTTCGGCCATGCGCGAGACATGCATCATCAGCACCGACGAGGCGGCGCAAAATTCGATGGCGAAGTCGCGGTCCGAGACGGCGTCGAGGGAATTGTGGCAGACGTCGTCGAAGCCCAGCGTCTTGGCCACGCGCAGGCGGTCGATCGGAAACGTGGTGCCGGCCAGCGCGGCCGCGCCCAGCGGCAGGCGATTGACCCTTCTTCTCGTATCCTGCATGCGCTCGACATCGCGGCCGAACATTTCGACATAGGCCAGCATGTGGTGCCCGAACGTGATCGGCTGCGCCACCTGCATGTGGGTAAAGCCCGGCAGGATGACCTCGGCATGCTGCTCGGCGAGGTCGATCAGGGCGCCGCGCAAGGCGTGGAGCAGGGCGACGATGTCGTCAATGGCGGCGCGCACGTACAGGCGGATGTCGGTGGCCACCTGGTCGTTGCGCGAGCGCCCCGTGTGCAAGCGCTTGCCGGCGTCGCCCACCAGTTCGGTCAGGCGTTTTTCGATGTTCAGGTGGACGTCTTCCAGGTCGAGCAGCCAGGAGAACGTGCCGGCCTCGATCTCACCCTTGATCTGCGCCATGCCACCTTCGATGGCGGCGCGGTCGGCAGCGGTGATGATGCCTTGCGCGGCCAGCATCTCGGCATGGGCCAGCGAGCCTTCGATGTCGAACAGGGCCAGGCGTTTGTCGAAAAAGACCGAGGCGGTGTAGCGCTTGACCAGCTCCGAGACTGGTTCGGAAAAGCGCGCCGACCAGGCCTCGCCCTTGTTGGAAAATTGTTCTGTCATGTGAGGTGCCTGCTGATGGGTGATGTGTGATGAGTGAGGTAGCGAGTCGGCAGCGTGCAGGCGAAACCGCGCGCCCGCGCTGCCGGATTGCACTAATTATAAACATTGGGACGCAACAGACGTGACTTTACGGCCGCTTTGACCGATGATTGGCAAGTCGATGGATAAAACAGGAAAGACGATGAAGCAGCCGCTGCCGCCTCTGGCGCTGGAGCCTTGAATTCATTTTGTCGAGGCTGCTCCTGCCTGCGGCAAACTCGGTAGAATGTTTTAATTGAAGTCTTGCGGGATTTAAGCGTATGACCAGTTTAAAGATCAGCACCGACAGGACGGAACTCGACGTTCCGATGATTTACCGCTTTCTCAGCGAACAGTCGACGTGGGCAGTCGGCATCTCGCGCAGCGTGGTCGATCGCGCAATTGAAAATTCCATGTGCTTCGGCGGCTTCATCGACGGCCGCCAGGTGGTCTTTGCCCGCGTGGTCACCGATTACGCCACCTTCGGCTACCTGGCCGACATGTTCGTGCTGCCCGAATACCGCGGCCGCGGTTACGCCGGTGAACTGTTGAAAACCATCCTTGCCCATCCGAGTTTGATGGGCCTGCGCCGCCTGATCCTGGCCACCAGCGGCGCCGCCGGTTTCTATGAAAAATACGGGTTCACTGCGCCGCAGCGGCCGGAGACGCTGATGGAGCGGTATTTTCCAAACATATATCTGTCGTAGTTAGCACTGGGGACCGGCTCAGCTTACTGCCAATTCATCATCACCGGCGGCGCCAGTAACGCCAGCGCCATCACCAGATAAATCAACTGCAGCGGCACCATCCACT
>JAQGNM010000036.1 GCA_028291845.1 Massilia sp.
ATGGCCGCTTACGAACGCGACCGTACCGGATTCGTGGTCGACCTGATCGCCACCGGCGGCACGCCGCAGGAGGCACTCGAGGCCTACCGCCAGGCCGCGATCGGGCACGACATCCTGGTCGGCCCCCTGACGCGCCCGGCGGTGACCGCGGTAGCGACCAGCACGGCGGTGTCGCGGCCGACCCTTGCCCTCAACCATCCCGATACCCCGGTCGACCTGCCGCGGCGGATGCTGCTGATCGGCCTGTCGATCGAGGATGAGGCGCGCCAGGTGGCGCAATGGGCCGGCAGCGAGCATCCCGGCGGGCGCGCGCTGGTGCTGGCCGGGCCGGCCGCCTGGCAGCAGCGGATCGCCAGCGCATTCCAGGCACGCTGGAGCCAGCTGGGCCGCACCGCCCAGCGCGTCGAGCTGCCGGTGGCGGGCGGCTACGTCGACCCGGCGGCCATCGCCGAACTGCGCACGCGGCTCGAGATCGACCGGCCCGAGCTGCTGTTTGCCGCGATCGACGCCGGCGAACTGCGCCAGCTGCGCAGTTCGCTCGGTACCGCGATTCCCTGCTACGGCACCTCGTCGCTGAACCCGGGGCGCGAACGCGGCGCCGCCGTGCCCGAGCTGGACGGCGTGCGCCTGCTCGACCTGCCGTGGCAAGTCCAGCCCGCGCATGCCGCGGTGATGGTCTATCCGCGCTGGCTCGGCAGCGGCGCCACGCCCGACATGGACCGGCTGTACGCGCTGGGCATCGATGCATTTCGGCTGGCGCGCGAGACCGCGCTGCGGCCGCGCGCCGCGTTCACGCTCGATGGCGTCACCGGCAAGCTGTCGGTCAGCGTCGACCCGCCCGGCTTCGCGCGCACCGAAGCGCCGGTGGTGTACCGCGACGGCGATTTCGAACCGGCCGCCGCACGCTGACACATGTGGCCCCTGCGGCGTTCGCCGAAACAGGACCAGGGCCAGCACTGGGAACAGGTGGCGTTGGCGCACTTGGCCGGCCACGGCCTGGCGCTGGTCGAGGCCAATTTCCACTGCAAGGGCGGCGAAATCGACCTGGTCATGCGCGAGCGCGACACGCTGGTCTTCGTCGAGGTGCGCCAGCGCGCCGACCGCAAGCACGGGGGCGCGGCGGCCAGCATCACCCCGGCCAAGATCCGGCGCCTGGTGCGCGCCGCCCAATATTACCTGCTGCAATTTCCGCACACGCCGCCGTGCCGCTTCGACGTCGTCGCCATCGACGGCGACCAGCTCGACTGGCTGCGCAATGTGATTGAAGTGTAAGCAATTTTTTCGGCGCTTGCCCGTCCGTGGTTGCTGCTGCACTATAATCTTCCGCTATGAATACTCAACGCATCCTCGCTCACTTCCAGGAGAGCGCCGACCTGAAACTGAAGTCGGGCGCCATCCTGGCCCAACCCATTTCCGACGCCGTCGAACTGATGTTTGGCGCGCTATCCAATGGCAACAAGATTCTTGCCTGCGGCAACGGCGGCTCGGCCGCCGACTGCCAGCACTTCGCCGCCGAGCTGGTCGGCCGTTTCGAGCGCGAGCGCTTCCCGCTGCCCGCGATGGCGCTGACCACCGACACCTCGATCATGACGGCAGTGGGCAACGACTATAGTTTCAAGGACATCTTCACCAAGCAGGTCCAGGCCTTCGGCCAGGCCGGCGACGTGCTGCTCGCGATTTCCACCTCGGGCAACTCGGCCAACGTGCTGGCCGCGGTCGAGGCCGCGCTCGAGCGCGAAATGCGCATCGTCGCGCTGACCGGCAAGGATGGCGGCGCGCTGGCCAAGCTGCTGACCGACGCCGACGTCCACATCAACGTCCCGCACGCCCGGACCGCCCGTATCCAGGAAGTGCACCTGGTGACCATTCATTGCATTTGCGACGGAATCGACGTCGCGCTATTCGGAGGAGAAGAGGAATGATCAAGACTGGCATGCTGGCGAAAGCCGTGCTGTGCGGTACCCTGCTGGCCTCGCTGTCGGGCTGCGTCGCGATGGTGGCGGGCAGCGCCGTGATGGGCGCCGTGGCCACCGCCGACCGCCGCACGCTGGGCGCGCAGACCGAGGACAAGGCGATCGCGGTAAAGGCCGAGTTCCAGATTCCCAAGATCGCGGGCGACGATGCGCACGTCAACGTCAACAGCTTCAATCGCAAGGTACTGCTGACGGGCGAAGTGAGGGATGAGGCGATGAAGGCCGCGGTGGAGCGCGAAGTGCGTGCCATCTCCAACGTCGAGTCGGTGATCAACGAGCTGGAAATCGCCGGCCCGTCGAGTTATACGCAGCGCTCGTCGGACGCCCTGGTCACCGGCAAGGTCAAGGCCAGCCTGATCGACAAGAAGACCGTGTCGGCGGTGTCGTTCAAGGTGGTGACCGAGCGCGGCACCGTGTACCTGATGGGCATGGTCACCCAGCGCGAAGGCAACATCGCGGCCGAAGTCGCCAAGGGCGTGTCGGGCGTGCAGCGCGTGGTCAAGATCTTCGAATACATCAGCGAAGAAGACCTGAAGTCGCTGCAGCCACAGCAAGCCTCGACTCTCTGAGGCGGTTCCAGGGTGCTGGTGGCGACCGGGCTATAATGGACTGGTCGCCAGCCTGAGAACGAAATCATGAACGCTCCCGCTCCCAAACGTTCCCCGATCACCGTCGCCGCCATCGGCGCGGCGGTGCTCGCGATTGCCGGCATCGGCTACGCCACGTTTGCGCGCACGGCGCCCGCGCCGGACGTCACGTTCATCAGCATCAACGGCGAGAAGATCAGCACCCAGTCGCTGCGCGGCAAGGTGGTGATGGTCAACTTCTGGGCCACGTCGTGCACCACCTGCGTGCACGAGATGCCGGCGATGGTCGACACCTACAACAAGTTCAAGGACCAGGGGCTCGAATTCGTGGCGGTGGCGATGAAATACGACCCGCCGAACTACGTGCTCAACTACGCCCAGACGCGCAAGCTGCCGTTCAAGGTCGCGCTCGACTCCGGCGGGGACCTGGCCCGCTCGTTCGGCGACGTCGCGCTGACGCCGACCACCTTCGTGATCGGCAAGGACGGC
>JAQGNM010000040.1 GCA_028291845.1 Massilia sp.
CCAGTTGCCGCTTGTATAATCCAAATATCATCAACGGCAGCCCCACCATGACAAATACCACCCATTTCGGCTACAAAACCGTCTCCGAGGACGACAAGGTCCACGAAGTCGCCAAGGTATTCCACTCCGTCGCCGCCAAGTACGACGTCATGAACGACCTGATGTCGGCCGGCCTGCATCGCGCCTGGAAGATTTTTACCATTGCCAAGGCGGGCGTGCGCCCCGGCTTCAAGGTGCTCGATATCGCCGGCGGCACCGGCGATTTGGCCAAGGCGTTTGCGAAGCAAGCCGGCCCGACCGGCGAAGTCTGGCTCACCGACATCAACGAGTCGATGCTGCGCGTCGGCCGCGACCGCCTCTTGAATAAGGGCTTGCTGACCCCCACCTTGCTGTGCGACGCCGAAAAGCTGCCGTTTCCCGACAATTATTTCGACCGGGTCAGCGTCGCCTTTGGTTTGCGCAACATGACCCACAAGGACCAGGCGCTGGCCGAAATGCGCCGGGTTCTCAAACCGGGTGGCAAGTTGCTGGTGCTGGAGTTTTCGAAAGTGGCCGCGCCTTTGCAAAAGCCGTATGACCTGTATTCGTTCTCCGTGCTGCCTTGGCTGGGTCAGCAGATCGCCGGCGATGCCGAAAGTTATCGTTACCTGGCTGAATCGATCCGCATGCATCCCGATCAGGAAACATTGAAGACCATGATGGAAGCGGCGGGCCTCGAGCGCGTCGATTATCACAATCTCACGGCAGGTGTGGCCGCTCTCCACACCGGAATAAAACTATAGGATGACAACGATGAAAAAGTTTTTCGCCAGCACCATGATCGCCGTGACCCTGCTGTCGATGGTCGCCGAAGTGACTGCCAAGCCGCTCGGCGGCGGCCGCTCGATTGGCCGGCAGTCGCAATCGGTGACCCGCCAGCAGGCAGCCCCTGCGGCGCCGATGCAGCGCCAGCAAGCCGCCCCCGCGCCGGCGCCTGTTGCGCCGGCTGCCGTACCAAAGCCGGCATCGCGCTGGAAAGGCATGCTCGGCGGCGCGCTGCTCGGCCTCGGTCTGGGCGCCATGCTGTCGCACTTCGGCCTGGGTGGCGCCATGGCCTCGGCGATCAGTTCGATCCTGATGATCGTTCTGCTCGCTGCCGCAGCCTTCTTCATCTACAACATGTTCCGTCGTAAATCGGCGCCGGCGGCGAACAACGGCAATTTCAAATCGTTCGACACCCCGGCCATGGCGGGCAACACGCCCGATATCGGTTCCGGCATGAACAACAACTATCAGCCAGCCGCGTTTCAGCCGCAGCAGCCGCAAGCGTCAAGCAGCACGACCTACGCGCCAGCCGCCCAGTTCGGCGTGCCGGCCGACTTCGACAGCGCCGCCTTCCTGCGCCACGCCAAGTCCTCGTTCATCCGCATGCAAGCGGCATGGGACAAGGCGGACACCAACGACTTGCGCGAGTTCACCACCCCCGAGGTGTTTGCCGAACTGAAGATGCAGATCCAGGAACGTGGCGCCAGCGCCGACTTCACGGACGTCGTTAGCATCGATGGCGAACTGCTCGGCATCGAAACCATCGGCAACGAGTATCTGGCCAGCGTGAAGTTCACCGGCATGATCAAGTCGGCCCCCACGGCCGCACCGGAGCCGTTCAACGAGGTGTGGAATATGTCG
Source organism: Massilia sp. (assembly GCA_028291845.1). Taxonomy (GTDB): domain Bacteria; phylum Pseudomonadota; class Gammaproteobacteria; order Burkholderiales; family Burkholderiaceae_D; genus JAFCUW01. The sequence goes on from JAQGNM010000040.1 coordinate 1,666, forward strand.
AAACCCGTGTCCGGCAATGGCGGATGGGTTCTGGCAGGCATCCAGCAATTGTCTTAATATAATTTTGCCAGGGTGTCCCAACGCACAGGGATTCTGTCCGGCAAACTGGTAAGATCGAAACCGCCCGCTCACCGGGCGGTTTTTTTTGTTTATAACGCGAACTTATGGCATCTACCTTCTTACCCGAACCGAGCCTGGCCACGCCGCTTGTTGCTGCCATCAACCATTTGCTGGCGCAAGAAGCGTGGGCGCGCGACGCTTTGCGCCTGCACACGGGCAAGCTGGCGCTGATCGATGCCGGCAGCGTCGCCCTGCGCCTGCAAGTGACCGCCGACGGCATGCTGGCCGCCGGCGCCGCTGATGCCGTGCCCGCGGTGACGATCCGCATGAAGCTGTCGGACCTGCCCCTGATCGCGCAAAACCGCGAGCGCGCCTTCTCGTACGTGAAAATCGAAGGCGACGCCGAGTTCGCCAACACGATCTCGCAACTGAGCAAGAATCTGCGCTGGGAACCGGAAGCCGATATCGAAAAGATCGCCGGGCCGATCGCCGCCACCCGTTTGACCAGCGGCGCGCGCAGCCTGTTCGCCGCCGCCGCTGCCACCCATCGCAGCTTGAGCGAAAATCTCGCCGAATACCTGGCGGACGAACGGCCCGTGCTGGTGCGCCCGGCGATGCTCGATGAGATGGGTGCGGAGATCACCCGCCTGCGCGACGACGTCGAGCGGGCAGCGAAACGCCTGGCCCGGCTCGAAGACCAATTGAATAAAACGGTGGAACCGTTGGGGCTTCGCGCCCCTCCACTACCGCCATTTCTGGACCGCTGATGATATTGAAATTCCTGCGCCTGCTGAAAATCCTGCGGGTGGCGACCAAATACGGCCTCGACGAGATCGCCATTTCCGGCTTCAAAGTGCCGCGCACGGCCAAGCTGATCGACACCGTGGTGTTCTGGCGCGACATTTCCGCCCCGCGCGGCGTGCGCCTGCGGATGGCGCTGGAAGAACTGGGGCCGATCTTCGTGAAATTCGGCCAGGTG
>JAQGNM010000074.1 GCA_028291845.1 Massilia sp.
CGGCGGCGCCAACATCTACCCGGTCGAGATCGAGGAGGCGCTGTATGCGCACCCGGCGATCGTCGAATGCGCCGTGGTCGGCGTGCCCGACGAGCTCTACGGCGAAGCGGTCAAGGCGTGCGTGGTCACCAGGACGGGAATGCCGGTGTCGGCCGAGGCGCTGCAGCAGCATTGCCGGCAGCGGCTGGCTGCGTACAAGATCCCGGCGATCGTCGAATTCCTCGACGAATTGCCGAAAGGCCCGACCGGCAAGATCCTCAAGCGGATGTTGACCTCCAAAGCCTGAACCATTCCAGGTTTGCCAGGTGTGCTTCCAAGGTCGTTACCGCAGTCGATCACGTCAGCCTGCGTGCAAGCTCGCCACCTCCATGCACTGATCGGTCCAACGGCGCGGGCAACACACCGTGCTTCAAGCTGCTGACCAAGTTCCTGGTCCCGAGCGCGGGCCAGGTTCTTTTCCACAACCGCGGCATTACCCAAGCGAAGCCAGGCTGGACAGCCGCCGATTGCGCAGCGCCGATCGCGGCGCATGCGTCCGTTTGCTGTCGGCTACCACATCATGAATGAAAAATAATCGATCGATGCACCACGTGGGGTGCATCGCGTGCCGATTAATTGAACAGTGCCCGGTTCACGAACTCGACGTAAGTATCCACAACGACCTTGGGAATGGGCTTGACGGCCCCTTCGCCGTTGAACGCATATCGCTGCGCCAGATAGGTACGCGTGGACAGCAACATATACACGAGCGGTTCAAGCTGCTCGACTGTATAACCTTTCACCTCGCCGCGTTCCAGGCTTCGGGTGAGGCTTCGGATGTAGCCCTCCGAGACATGCTTGAAATAGATTTTATGGGCTTCCGGCGCCATCGTCTCGGCTTCATTTACTAGACGATGGAACCATGGATGTTCGGCAAGGAAGTCGAAATACAGGACTATCCGTTGCTTCTCCCTTTCGGCGCCGAGGGCATCTGGACTCATGCGAGTACGGATGTACTCGGTCATTTCCAATCCCATTATCGGCAGCAGTTGATCCAGAATATCCTGCCTGGAACTGAAGTAATTGTAGAAAGTCCCCTGGGCTATCTGGGCCTGAGCGGTAATATTCGAAATGGAAGCACCTTCGTATCCCAGACGTCCAACGATTTTTACGGCAGCCTCAAGCAGCGCTCGATAGGTTTTCTCGGCCTTTTCCGCTCGGGTCAGATCGCGCGGGGGCGGTTTGCGGCGCGTTACTTTTAACTGGGTAAATTGTGTTTTCAAGACAGTAACCGCTCAGATTGAATGCATTTATTGAATAGGCCGGCGAACTCGATCGGCTCGCGCAGCGACGGTGGGATTATACGCCCTGTGATTCAGCCGGCATTCATCCGTCACCGAAAATGAGTTTCTCGATGAGATCTTAATCAGGCATTTCTATGGCAGCTCGGCAACCAGCTGTGGCACCAGCTCGAACAGGTCGCCGACGATGCCGTAATCGGCGACGCTGAAGATCGGGGCTTCCGGATCCTTATTGATCGCCACGATGGTTTTCGAGTCCTTCATGCCGGCCAGGTGCTGAATCGCACCGGAAATGCCGACCGCGATGTAGAGCTGCGGCGCCACGATTTTGCCGGTCTGTCCCACCTGCCAGTCGTTCGGAACGAAGCCTGCGTCAACTGCCGCGCGCGAGGCGCCTATGGCCGCACCGAGCTTGTCGGCCAGCGGCTCGAGAATCTTGAAGTTGTCGCCCGAACCCATGCCGCGCCCGCCCGCGACGATGATCTTGGCGGCTGTCAGTTCCGGACGGTCCGACGTGGCCAGTTCGCGCGACACGAACGAAGACATGCCGCAATCGCCGACCGGGCTGATGGTCTCGACGGCGCCCGATCCACCGGCGGCGGCGGCATCGAATCCGGTGGTGCGCACCGTTATGACTTTGATCTTGTCGGTTGACTGCACGGTGGCAATGGCGTTGCCGGCATAGATCGGACGCTCGAAGGTATCCGGCGCACGGACCTTGATGATTTCCGAGATCTGCCCCACATCGAGCCTGGCGGCGACGCGTGGCAGGATATTCTTGCCATAGGCTGTGGCAGGCGCAAGGATATGGGAATAATCGCCGGCCAGGGCCAATGCCTGTTCAGCCACATTCTCCGCCAGGCCGTCGGCGAAGTGGGCGGCGTCGGCCACCAGCACTTTGGAGACGCCATTAATTTTGGCAGCGGCTTCCGCAGCGCCGCCGCAGTTTTGGCCAGCAATCAGGATATGGACTTCGCCGCCGCACTGGATAGCCGCGGTGACGGTATTCAAGGTGCTTCCCTTGAGCGAAGCATTATCGTGCTCGGCAATGACAAGGACATTCATTTAGCTTCCTAAATTGTAAATACTGGGATAAAACATGCGTATTGAACTGGTTTCTAATCCGACTCGCATTGCGCTAAAGGTGTAGTCGGGGTAACGAATTTCCATTTCAACTGGCGTTGGATCTGTTCAATGTCCGGCAGCGGATCAGAACTGGCGCGGCGCTCATTGAGCCACTCTCTGATCTGTTGCTTGGTTGGCTGATGTATCGTATTCATCGCTGGTTATCGGGTATTAAAAAATTGCTAGGGAAGCACTGATTTATTCTGGCGGATGGAATCGGTCACGCAAAAAGTGCTCAGCAAGGCGCAACACCGCAGACATGCCGGGGCATGGCGAGGATTTGCAACGCAGCTGAGCGCTTTTTGCGTGTGCCGAGTCCGCCGTCATGAATTAATCAGTGCTTCCCTAGATGACCTTGGCTTCGTTTCTGAGCTTGTTCACCAATGCGCCGACGTCGTTGACTACAATTCCGGCACTGCGCCTGGGCGGTTCGGTCACTTCGAGGGTTTTCAGGCGCGGCGTCACATCTATCCCGAGATCGGCCGGTTTGAACGTTTCCAGCGTTTTTTTCTTCGCTTTCATGATGTTAGGCAGTGTCACGTAGCGCGGCTCGTTCAAGCGCAGATCGGTGGTGACGATCGCTGGCAGGCTCAGCCTGATGGTTTCCAGGCCACCGTCGACTTCGCGGGTGACGGTGGCCACGCCGCTTTCCAGGGTGACCTTGGAGGCAAAGGTGGCCTGCGGCCAGCCCAGCAGGGCGGCCAGCATCTGACCGGTCTGGTTGCAATCGTCATCGATGGCTTGCTTGCCCAGGATGATGAGCTGTGGCTGTTCCCGCTCGGCCACCGCTTTCAATAGCTTGGCCACCGCCAGCGGCTGCAGTTCCACGCTGGTCTCGACCAGCACCGCGCGATCGGCGCCGATCGCCATGGCCGTGCGCAGGGTGTCCTGGCACGCGCCCACGCCGCAGGACACGGCGATGACCTCGCTTACCTTGCCGGCTTCCTTGAGCCGCATGGCTTCTTCGACGGCGATTTCGTCGAACGGATTCATCGACATTTTGACGTTGGCAATATCGACACCCGAGCCGTCGGATTTCACGCGGACCTTGACGTTGTAGTCCACCACGCGTTTGACTGGAACCAGTACTTTCATAGCTTTGCCCTTGTGAGCGATTTGATATCAATGATTGGGTGCCGTTATGCTGGATGCGGCGGCCGACGCGGCCATCGGCTCCGCGATCAACGGGCGCCGAGGACAGGAAATTTCGCATACCCGCTGTCCACGAGAATGAACTCTCCGGTGGTCTTTGCTGCGCCGGTACAAAGCCAATAGCACGCGTCGGCCACGTCTTCAGGCAATACGGTTGCCGCCAGGGTCGAATCGGCCACGAACGCCTTGCGCGCCGCTTCATACCTTTCGGCTCCTATTCCTTTCTCCAGCCAGCTCGTTTCGACGATGCCTGGACCGACCGCATTGACCCGGATCGCGGGGCCGAGCGCACGCGCCAATCCAAAGGTCATCGCATTGAGCGCTCCCTTCGAGGCCATGTAGGCGATGCTCGAGCCAATGCCTGCGACCGAGGCGGTGGACGATACATTCACGATCGCGGCGCCGGGATTGGCGCGTAACAGCGGTGCAATCGCCCGCACCATCTGGAATGCGCCGATGACATTGACCGCGTAAATATCATGGAAGTCGTGCGCGGACAATCCATCAAGGTCTCTGGAATCGACGAATCGCGTAGTACCGGCGTTGTTGACCAAGGCGTCCGCCCTTCCCCATTTGTCGTCGACCGCCTTGGCAAGCGCCCTGCAGTCATTGTCATCGGCCACATTTGCTTTGATCAGCAGAACTTCGGCGCCCAGTGCGCGGCATTCGTCGGCGACAGCCTGCGCCGGCGCCGGATCGCGCGAATAGTTGATGACGATATTGAAGCCATTACGGGCGAACAGACGGGCCGTTGCAGCGCCGATGCCGGACGACGAACCTGTGATGATGGCGACTCTCTTGCTCATGCTGTAAACCTGTCTGCTGCCCGAGGCTTGCCGGGCGAATGTTGGGACCCAGGCTAGCGCCGGCGCCGAGAGCCGGCGGGCCGTGAATCACGAATGCGATGCGACCTCGGGTTTCAATCCTTGAGGATGTGCCGGCTGATCAGAATTTTCTGCACTTCGCTGCTGCCTTCATAGATCTGCAATACCTTGGCGTCCCGATAGAATTTTTCGACCGGATAATCCGACAGGAAGCCATAACCGCCGTGGATCTGGATCGCTTCTGAACACACTTTTTCCGCCATTTCCGATGCGAAAAGCTTGACCATCGAAGCCTCCACCGGAACGACGTGTCCCAGATCCTTGTCCCGCGCAACGTTCAGCAGCATCGTGCGCGCAACAGTAATTTGCGTGGCCATGTCCGCGAGACGAAATGCGATGGTTTGGTGCTCCGCCAATGGCTTGCCGAAGGTCTTGCGCTCACGCGCATAGGCAATCGAGCATTCGAGCGCGGCGCGGGCAACGCCGACGGCTTGGGCGGCAATCGCGATGCGACCGGCGGTAAGGAAAGACAGGATGATCTTGTACCCCTCGCCCGGTTGGCCGAGGATGTCGTCGGCCGATACTTCCATGTCCTCGAGGGCGATCTGGCAGGTGTCGCAGTTGCGGTGACCGAGTTTTTCTTCGACCCGGCTGACCTTGTATCCCGGATTGTCGGTACGCGTAACGAAACAGGTGATTCCCTTGCTGCCTTTGGAGGGATCGGTAACTGCAATGATCATGGCGACATTTGCCGTCCTTCCTGACGTCACGAACTGTTTCGTTCCATTGAGGATGTATTTGTCTCCCTGGCGAACTGCCTTGGTCTTGATTGCCGCGGCATCGGAGCCGGCATCGGGCTCGGTCAATAACAGGGCGCCGAACAGTTTGCCCTGAGCCAATGGCTGAAGCAGCCGTGCCTTCTGCTCGTCGGTGCCGTATTCCTGGAGGGCGGCACATACCGGCGAGTTATGTACGTTCATCATGTTGCAAATGCCGCAGTCGGCTGCCGCCAGTTCTTCGGTTGCGAGGATGTAGGAAACGAAGTCGGCGCCGGCGCCGCCCCATTTCTCATCCACGCAGATCCCCATCAGGCCCAGTTCGCCGAGATGGCTCAGGATGTGGGTCGGAACAATATGGTCCCGCTCCCAGGCATGCACGTTCGGTGTGATCTCTTTCTTTGCGAATTCACGCGCCGTGTCGCGAATCATTTCCTGCTCGTTGGTGAGGATCATGGTGGCCTTTCTGAATGAGTAATGGGTATTGGAAAATCAAAGAGAACTTGCTGCACCAGTCCGTATTCTTCCCAGCATATTTGCCGCGGGACCGGATGTCAATTTAAATATGACCGGTGACTCGTAATTCATTATTTTAATAATTCAGGCGCCTGCAGTGTTGTCCCGGCCGGTTTACGGCCGACCTATCAACATGCAAACCAAGCTATTGGTCGCGGAAATTCGGCGTGCGCTTTTCGATGAACGCGGCCATGCCTTCCTTTGCATCGAAGGTGGTCAGCGCAATCGCGGCCAGGTCCGATTCGATCTTCAAGCCGTCATGCAAGGTTGCATCCTGCGAGCGCAGCACTGCCTGGCGGGCAAGCCACAACGCCGGGATGCCGTGGCCGGAAAATTCTCGGACGAACGCCGTCGCCGCCTCCATTGGATCGCCTTCGATCACGCGATTGACCAAGCCCAGCGAGAAGGCTTCCATGCAGTCGACCTGCCTTCCCGTCATGATCAGTTCCAGTGCGCGCCCCGCGCCGATTGCCCGCGTCAGCCTTTGGGTGCCGCCATAACCTGGAATCAGGCCCAGTTTGATCTCGGGAAGGCCGAGTTTTGCGTTGGCCGTCGCCAGCCTGAATGTGCAGGCCAGCGCCAGTTCCAGGCCACCGCCGAATGCATAGCCATTGATCAGCGCCACCGACGGTATCGGAAGGGTGTCGAGCTTGCTGAAAACCTCCTGCCCGAATTCGAGTCCGCGCTTTTGCGCAAACAGCGTATGGCCGGACAGTTCCTTCACATCGGCTCCGGCGCAGAATGCCCGCTTGCCGGCGCCTGTAATCAGCAGCGCTCTGGCATCCGATGCGGCAACTTCGTCCAGCGCCGCACCGATATCCCGGACCAGGCCGAAATTAAGCGCATTCAATGCATCCTGACGGTTCAGCGTCAGTACGGCGATATCATCCTGACGTTTCAGTTCGACTGCCATAACGATCCTTTCATGTTGGTCACCCAGGGATTCCCGGCTTCGTGTTGCCATCCAAAATGCGCATCAGTTGTTCGTATCGGACCGCAGCAGCTTTTCCATGCCGGCGCGCATGGATGCGGTAATGGCTGCCGGTCTGCGGGTCTGCCGGTCGACGAACACATGAATGAAGTGTCCGGTAACCACCGGCTCGGCGCAGCTCGGGCGAAACAGCCCGATTTCATAACGAACGCTCGAATTGCCGAGGCGGGCAACCCGCAGGCCGGCCTCCAGCTCTTCGGGGAACGAGGCAGGCTGGTGGTAGCGGCACATGCTCTCCACGACGAGGCCGATCACCTCACCGTTATGAATGTCCAACCCGCCGACCTCGATCGTGTACCTGTTCACGATGGTGTCGAAGTAGGAGTAATAAACGACGTTGTTAACGTGGCCGTAGATGTCGTTATCCATCCAGCGCGTTTGAATGCGCGTGAAGTATGCGTAATCATTTCTGGCCGGCTGCGGCGATTGATCCATCGGTCTTTCCTTTCCTCACTCGTTATCCGCGCCCGCATTGATTGCAGCACTCTCGCCCTGCGACGGCTGCGCTACCGAATTGCGCCGGGCACCTTCAAAAAGACGGTCGCGCATTCGCTGGAGGGCGCCGCGATCGCCTTGAACGCGGACTCAATTCCGCTCCGATTGGATAATACATGAATTCTGAATCACAAGTCATTTTTTTGTTGACAGATGCAAATGCGCAGAATATTCTCGTATCGGACGGGAGCAGGAACCCCTCATTCAGGAAGCGGGCGTGCACTGCTATTAGCCAGCTGTTTTCATTGCCGCCGGTGGCAGCGGGGCCTGCGGGTCAAGCCGGAAATCGACCAGGACAATCGTCCGCTGTTTTTGCATTGGAAGGCTGATTGACGTTTTTATCAGAAGGCAAGCATGCCCAGGTAACCCTGTGTGGGAGTGCGTTGCCATTCATGTAGTTAAAACAAAGGAGATACGATAATGCAAGGCAAACGTAAACTGATGGGCGTCCTTATCGCGGCCGCCCTTCTTGCCGGCCCGGCCAGCGCACAGCAAGCGCCTCCCGACGCGGTCAAGATCGGCATCATGACCGATATGTCTGGAATGTACGCCGACTTCGGCGGCCGCGGATCGGTTATCGCCGCACAAATGGCGATCGCCGATTTCGGCGGAAAAGTACTCGGAAAGCCGATCGAACTGGTATCGGCCGACAACCAGAACAAAACCGATATCGCCGCTGCCAAGGCGCGGGAATGGTATGACCTGCAGGGGGTCACCATGATTACCGACAACATGAACTCGGCTGCAGCGCTTGCCGTGTCCGGCGTCACCAAAGACAAGAACCGCATCACCTTCGTGACCAGTTCGGGAACGACCGACCTCACCAACAATGCATGCAATGCGAACACGGTGCATTACGCATACGACAATTACGCGCTGTCGAACGTGGTTGCCAGCGCCATCATGAAACAGGGCGGCGATACCTGGGCCTTCCTTACGGTCGACTATGCATTCGGCAAATCCATGGAAGAGGCTGCCACCGAAATAGTCAATAAAAAGGGCGGCAAGGTATTGGCCAGCGTGCGCCACCCGTTCGGCGCCTCGGATTTCGCCTCGTTCGTACTGCAGGCGCAGGCTTCAAAGGCAAAGGTCATCGGCATTGCCAGCTCCGGGAGCGACGTGATCAACGTGATCAAAACCGCCAAGGACTTCAATGTGTCGGCCAGCGGACAGAAGCTGGCGGGATTCCTGGTGTTCATCAATTCGATCCACGCCCTGGGACTTGCCACGACTCAGGACATGTATCTCGCCAGCGGCTGGTACTGGGATCTGAACGAGGAAACCCGCAAATTCAGCAAACGCTTTTTCGAAAAGGCCAAGAAAATGCCTTCGATGAACCAGGCGGGTGTCTATTCTTCGACCTTGACGTATCTGAAGGCGGTGCAGGCTGCGGGAACAACGGATGCAGCCAAGGTGATGGCAAAGATGAAATCCACGCCGATCAATGACATGTTCACGAAGAACGGCAAGATCCGCGAAAACGGCCTGATGGTGCACGACATGTACCTGATGCAGGTGAAAAAGCCTTCCGAGTCGAAATACCCATGGGATTATTGGCATGTCAGGGCAACCGTTCCCGGCGAAGAAGCATTCCTTCCGCTGGCAAAAAGCACCTGCTCGCTGCTGAAAAAATCCTGATCGACGGCGCCGGAGGACTGCGGCGCTGCGGCATGCAGCGTTTCCAATACTGCGGCGCGGCGCCGTCCTCCCATCGTATTTCCCGGTGGCCGCTTCCGCCATAAACGTCGACACAGCGGTCACTTCTGCATTCCCCCGTTCCAAGCTTCAAAGGCCGACAACTCTCATGTTCATGACAGAGGGTTGCCACGCCTTTCGATTGCGCGTGCGCTCGCATGCGTGATCGCCACCTTTTTAACAAGGAAAAACCAATGAGAGCAGTCATGTGCAAGGCCTGGGGCCCGCCCCAATCCCTGGTAGTGGAAACATTGCCGGATATGCAAGCAGAAGCCACGGAAGTGATTATCGACGTGAAAGCCGCCGGCGTGAATTTTCCGGACGTACTGATGATCCAGAACGAATACCAGGTCAAGCCGCCGCTGCCCTTCACCCCCGGCGCGGAGCTGGCGGGTATTGTCAGGGCAGTCGGCAAGGATGTCACCAGATTCAAGCCAGGCGATGCGGTTACCGCATTAAGCACCCATGGCGCGTTCGGCACGCAAGCACGGATGCTGGCGGACGATGTCATGCCAATGCCGCCAGATATCGATTTCGATACCGCGGCCGCTTTCTTCATGACCTACGGCACGTCCTATCATGCGGTGGTCAATCGCGGACAGCTCGAAGCCGGCGAGACGATGCTGGTGCTTGGTGCGGCCGGCGGCGTCGGCCTGGCTGCCATCGAGATCGGCAAAGCCATCGGCGCCCGAGTGATTGCCGCTGCGTCGACCGATGAAAAGCTGGCGGTATGCCGCGAACACGGCGCCGATGCGACCATCAACTACAGCACCGATAACCTGCGCGAGCGCATCAAGGATCTGACCGGTGGCAAGGGGCCGGACGTCATTTTCGATCCGGTCGGTGGCGTGTATGCCGAACCGGCGTTCCGCTCGATCGCATGGCGCGGCCGCTATCTGGTAGTCGGCTTTGCCAACGGCGTCATTCCCAAGTTGCCGTTCAACCTTGCGCTGCTCAAGGGGGCCGCCCTGGTCGGCGTGTTCTGGGGCGATTTCATCAAGCGCGAACCGCACGCCAGTCAGGCCGATGTCGCCACGATGGCAGGATGGCTGAAAGCGGGCAAAATTCGGCCGCATATTTCTGCACGCTACACATTGGAAGAGACACCTCAGGCACTGCTTGACATGGCCGCCAGAAAAATCACCGGCAAGGTGCTCATCATTCCGTGAGACCCGCCAATTCTGGCCCGAACACTCCGCCTGCATGGGAGTCGCAATGATTATCGCCTTAAGGGAAAAAACTTGACTACGCACACCACCGACCAGGCCAGCATGGACCTGAAGGATCCGACACTCCTGCGCAACCAGTGCTTCATCGATGGCGCATGGATTGGGGCCGATCTCGGCCAGACGATCGCCGTCGACAATCCGGCCACAGGCGCCGCATTAGGAACAGTTCCCCGCATGGGAAAAGAGGAAACCCGCCGGGCGATCGAGGCCGCAGCGGGCGCCCTGCTTGCATGGCGTGCAAAAAGCGGCAAGGAGCGCGCCGCCCTGCTACGCCGCTGGTATGAACTCATCATGGAAAACCAGGAAGATCTGGCTGTGATCATGACCTCGGAACAAGGCAAGCCGCTGGCCGAAAGCCGCGCCGAAATCGCCTATGCGGCCTCTTTCATCGAATGGTTCGCCGAAGAGGCCAAGCGCGTCTACGGCGACATGATTCCGTCTCCCACCAGTGACAAGCGAATCGCGGTCATCAAGCAGCCGATCGGCGTCTGCGCGGCGATCACGCCATGGAATTTTCCGGCAGCTATGCTCACCCGCAAGGCTGGTCCCGCACTTGCAGCAGGGTGCACCATGGTGATCAAGCCGGCCAGCCAGACGCCATTTTCGGCGCTGGCACTGTGCGTACTGGCCGAACGCGCCGGCATACCCCGCGGGGTGCTGTCCTGCGTCACCGGCTCGGCCACTGAAATCGGTGGCGAGATGACGTCCAATCCGATCATCCGCAAACTGAGCTTCACCGGATCGACCGAAATCGGCAAGCTGCTGATGGCGCAATGCGCGGCGACAGTCAAGAAAACCTCGATGGAACTGGGCGGCAATGCGCCTTTTATCGTTTTCGACGATGCCGACCTTGACGAAGCCGTCAGGGGCGCGCTGATCGCCAAGTACCGCAATGCCGGCCAGACCTGTGTCTGCGCCAACCGCTTCCTGGTGCAGGAAGGGGTGTATGACGCTTTCGTCAATCGCCTTGCCGAAGCGGTCGGGGTGATGCGGATCGGCCCGGGACTATCGGCGGATACCAACATCGGCCCGCTGATCGATGAGCAGGCAGTGCGCAAGGCCGAGCAACATGTCGCCGATGCGCTGGAAAAGGGAGCGAAGCTGGTGGCTGGCGGACGGCGCCCCGAAGCAGGGGGCAATTTCTACCTGCCTACGGTGCTGGCAAACGCCACGCCGGACATGGCGATTTTTCGCGAGGAGACTTTCAGTCCGGTGGCAGCGGTGTTCCGCTTCGGCACCGAAGCCGAGGCGATAGCCATGGCCAACGACACCGAGTCCGGCCTGGCCGCCTACTTCTATGGCCGCGATATCGGCCGGGTCTGGAGGGTTGCCGAAGCGCTCGAATACGGCATGGTCGGCATTAACGAAGGGCTGATTTCGAACGAGGTTGCGCCGTTCGGCGGCATCAAGGAAAGCGGCCTCGGTCGTGAAGGTTCGAAGTATGGCATCGACGACTACCTGGTAATCAAGTATCTGTGCATGGGCGGTTTGCAACGCTGAGTGACCGGCGCATAGGTCCACCAAATGAAAAGGAGAATGTCTCGCGACATTCTCCTTTTGTTTGCTCGTTGCGGAACCCGCTCAGGCGATGGCTAGTGCGCGGGCTTCTTGCTGAACAATGCGCCGAGCTCGCCGACGATTCCGCGACGGAAAGCCAGCACGCAAACGATGAAGATCAAGCCGGTCACCATCGTCACCGAATCGCCAAGCGTGTTGAACCATTCCACACCGGTGATACGCGCGATGAAGCTGCCGACGTCGCCCAGCTTGTTTTCCAGCGCAATGATGATGATGGCACCGACGATCGGTCCGACGATGGTGCCCAGGCCGCCCACCAGCGTCATCAGCACCACCAGGCCCGACATCGACCAGTGCACGTCGGTCAGCGTCTCGAAGCCGAGCACCAGCGTCTTGGTCGATCCCGCCAGGCCCGACAGCGCAGCGGACAGCACGAAAGCGAGCAGCTTGTAGCGGTCGACGTCGTAACCGAGTGAAATGGCACGCGGCTCGTTTTCCTTGATCGCCTTCAGCACCTGTCCGAATGGCGAATGGATGGTACGCACGATCAGCGCGAACGCCGCCACGACAATGGCCAGCACCACGTAATAGAGCGTGAGGTCGTTGGCCAGATCGAGCACACCCAGAACCTTGCCGCGTGGCACGGATTGCATGCCGTCCTCACCGCCGGTGAACGGCGCTTGCATGAACCCGAAATACAGCATTTGCGCCAGCGCCAGCGTGATCATGGTGAAGTAAATGCCCTGCCGGCGAATCGCCAGGCTGCCCATCAGAAAACCGGTCAGCGCCGCGGCGGCCAGGCCCAGCACCAGGCTCAATTCGACTGGCAAGCCCAGGCTTTTCAGGGCATAACCGGTGACATAGCCGGCGCCACCGAAAAAGGCCGCATGACCGAACGACAGCAGGCCGGTAAACCCGATCAGCAGGTTGAAGGCGCAGGCGAACAGCGCAAAGCACAATACCTTCATCAAAAACACGGGATACATGAGGAAAGGCGCGCCCAGTGCGACAGCCAGTGCGATTGTGTATCCGACTTTTTTATTGATCATTTGATGCTCCGGTTATTTCTCTTTGCCGAACAAACCCGCGGGACGAATCATCAGCACGATGACCATGACAATGAACACCACGGTTGCCGATAGTTCGGGGTAAAACACGCGGGTCAGGCCCTCGATCACACCAAGTGCGAGACCGGTGACGATCGACCCCATGATCGAGCCCATGCCGCCGATCACAACCACTGCAAACACGACGATGATCAGATTCGATCCCATCAGGGGCGAGAGCTGGACCACCGGTGCGGCCAGCACGCCGGCAAAAGCCGCAAGCGCCACGCCGAAGCCATAAGTGAGGGTGACCATCAGCGGCACATTGACGCCGAATGCTTCGACCATCTTCGGGTTCTCGGTGCCTGCGCGCAAGTAGGCGCCCAGCTTGGTCTTCTCGATCACGAACCAGGTGGCAAAGCACACCACGAGCGATGTCACGACGACCCAGCTTCGGTAATTCGGCAAGACCATGAAGCCGAGGTTGGTGGCGCCGCTCAGCAGATCCGGCACCGAGTACGGCTGCCCGGATACGCCGTAGAACGAGCGGAACAGGCCTTCGAGCAGCAGCGTGATACCGAACGTCAGCAGCAGGCCGTACAGGTGATCGAGCTTATACAGCCAGCGCAGCATCGTCTTCTCGATGATGATCCCGAATACGCCCACCAGCAGCGGTGCGGCGATGAGCATCACCCAGTAGTTAAGGCCGAAATAAGTCAACCCCATCCATGCCGCGAAGGCGCCCATCATGTACAAGGCGCCGTGAGCGAAGTTGATCACGTTGAGCAAGCCGAAAATGATCGCCAGGCCCAGTGACAACATGGCGTAAAACGATCCATTGACCAAGCCCAGCAGCAACTGGCTCAGCATGGCTTGTGGGGGAATGCCAAAAATATCCATCCTATTCCTCTCTTATACCCCAAGCAGCTCGTTGAGCACAGGCATCTTGGCTTGCAGTTCCGACGAAGCGAAGGTTTCGACGATCTGACCATGCTCCATCACGTAAAACCGGTCCGCCAGCGGCGCGGCGAAGCGGAAATTCTGTTCCACCATCACGATGGTGTATCCCTTGGCTTTCAGCGTCGTGATCATGCGCCCGAGCGCCTGTACGATTACCGGGGCCAGTCCTTCGGATATTTCATCGAGCAACAGCAGCCTGGCGCCGGTGCGCAGGATGCGCGCCACCGCCAGCATTTGCTGTTCGCCGCCGGACAGACGGGTACCCTGGCTGGAACGACGCTCGGCAAGGTTCGGGAACATCTCGTAAATTTGTTCGACCGACATGCCGTTAGCGGTTTTCGATACCGACGGCGGCAGCATCAGGTTTTCCTCGGTCGACAGCGACGAGAAAATGCCGCGCTCTT